>NZ_JBMSEF010000008.1:0-249511 GCF_049446235.1 Enterovirga sp. CN4-39
CCCGCTCCCTCCTCCGCCGCACCGGCGCCGGCGCCGTCCCCGGCTCCCGCGCAGCACCCGGCGCCCGTGGCGCAGCAGCCGGCGGCGGCCCCCGCCCCGGCGCCCTCCGCGGGGTCCCCGGCCGCTGCGCCGGCCACGGACCCTGCCGCTCCGACGGCGAGCCCCGCGGCTCCGGCCGGCCCCTCTCCGGCCAACGTGCCTCCGGCCGGCGTGGCCCCGGACGCGGCGCCCGCAGCAGCGCCCCAGGCGGCCCCGCGCGGTCCGGGCGCCTCCCTCGCCCTGCCGCATGATCTTTCCCCCTGGGGAATGTTCATGGGGGCGGACATCGTCGTGAAGGCCGTCATGGTCGGCCTCGCCTTCGCGTCCGTCGTGACCTGGACGATCTGGCTGGCCAAGAGCCTGGAACTCCTCGCCGCCCGCCGGACGGCGCGCCGCCTGCTCGTCCGGATCGGCGGCGCCCCGTCGCTGCCCCACGCCATCGATGCCGTCGGAAGCGGAAGATCGCCCGTCGGCCAGATGGTGGCGGCCGCCGCCCGTGAGGCCGAGATGTCGGCCGGCCTGGACAAGGACGGCATCAAGGAGCGGGTCGCATCCCGCCTCGAGCGGATCGAGGCGGCGGCGTCGCGCCGCATGACCCGCGGCACCGGGCTCCTGGCGACGATCGGCTCGACGGCACCCTTCGTGGGCCTGTTCGGCACCGTCTGGGGCATCATGAACTCGTTCATCGGCATCTCGAAGGCGCAGACCACGAACCTCGCGGTCGTCGCCCCCGGCATCGCCGAGGCCCTGCTCGCGACCGCCATCGGGCTGGTCGCGGCCATCCCGGCCGTCGTGATCTACAATCTGTTCTCGCGCTGGATCTCGGGCTACCGGCTCATCCTGTCCGATGCCGCCGCGGAGGTGATGCGCCACGTCAGCCGCGATCTCGATCGCGCGCGCAAGCCGCATCTGCGCGCCGCCGCGGAGTAACGCTCATGGGTGCGAAGCTTGGCGAAAGCGGCGGCGACGATCTCGAACTCAACCACGAGATCAACGTCACGCCCTTCATCGACGTCATCCTGGTCCTGCTGATCATCTTCATGGTGGCGGCGCCGCTCGCGACGGTCGACGTGCCGGTGGACCTGCCCGCCTCGACGGCGCAGCCGCAGCCACGGCCCGACAAGCCCGTCTTTCTCACGGTGAAGTCCGACCTGTCGCTGGATCTCGGCGAGACGCCGGTCCCGCGCGACGGGCTGAACGGCGCGCTCCAGGCCGCCACCAACGGCGACCACGAGCAGCGCATCTTCCTGCGCGCCGACAAGGCCGTGAGCTACGGCGACCTGATGGACGTGATGAACGCGCTCCGGAACGCCGGCTACCTCAAGGTGGCACTGGTCGGGCTCGAAGGTGCGGCGGCCGCCAACGGGGCCCTCCCGAAGTGAGCGCGCTCGCCCTGTCCGGGCCGCCGGATTTCGACCGCGGCGAGGTTTCCCGCTGGACCGCCAGCTTCGCGCTCGTGCTGGGCCTGCACGCAGCCGCGATCGGCGCCGCGGTCGCATACAAGACGGTGTCCCTGGAGCCCGGCGAGGCGCTCCCGGCCGTGATGATCGACATGGCCCCGCCGCCTTCCGCGCCGACCGTGGCGCCCAACGACGCGCCGCCGCAGGAGGCCGTCCCGGAGGCGGCCATCCCCGACCCCGTCCTGGACGCGCCGCCGGACGTCCCCGAGCCGGACGTGCAGCCGCCCGAGCCGATCGTGACGGCGGACGTGCCGCCGCTCGAGCCGGTGCCGCAGGTCCCGCCGATCGACCAGATCCTGACGCCGCCCCCGGTCGTGAAGGAGACGGCCGCGGTCGCGCTGCCGCCGCCCCCGCAGGCAGCCCCGAAGCCCAAGAAGGTGGTCGAGAAGAAGCCGGAGACGAAGAAGCCCCCGAAGCCCGTGCAGGCGCGCCGCGCCGAGCAGCGGCAGGAGGCCCGCCGTCCGCCGCAGCAGCAATCCGGAGCCCAGACGACGGCCTCGATCGCCTCGAATTCGAGCGGCTCCTCGGCCGCGAGCCGTTCCTCCTGGCAGGGCGCACTCGTCTCGCACCTGCGCCGTCACCTGCGCCCGCAACCCGGACAGACCGGCTCCGCCTCCGTCCGCTTCTCGGTCGATCGCGGCGGGCGGGTCCTGTCGGCGAGCCTCGCGGGCAGCGCCGGCTCGCCCGCGCTCGACGCCGAGGCGGTCGCCGTGTTCCGGCGCGCTCAGCCGCTCCCGGCGCCCCCGGCCGAGGTGCCGGGCTCGACCTTCACGTTCACCATCCCGATCCGGTTCACGGTCCGGTAGGACACGGGCGGCCGAGGCGGGCCGCCCTGCCTCAGGCCGCCACCGCCTCGGCGCGGGTCGCGAGGACCTTGTCCACGCGGCGGCCATCCAGGTCCACGACCTCGAAACGCCAGCCGAGCGTGTGGACGGCCTCGCCCGCCGCGGGCAGGTGCTGCAATTCGCCGATCACCAGCCCCGCGACCGTCTCGTAGGAGCGGCGCTCCGGCAGGGTGAGGCCCAGCATGTCGGCCATCTCGTCGACCGGCATCCAGCCTGCGAGCAGCCAGGATCCGTCTTCGCGCAGCACGGCTTCCGGCTCGGCCCCGCCCTCGTCCGAACGGAACGCGCCCGCGATGGCGTCCAGGATGTCCGCGGGCGTCGCAAGCCCCTCGAAATGCCCGTACTCGTCATGCACGAGCGCCATCGGCACCTCGGCCTCCCGGAGCACCGTCAAGGCGTCCAGCGCGTCCAGCGTGTCGGGCACGACCGGCGCGTTGCGCATATGGGTCCGGATATCGATGCTCTTCCCGTCGAGCAGCGGCGCCAGGATTTCCCGCACCTGGACGACGCCCAGCATGTTGTCCGGGCTGCCCTCGCCGACCGGAAGGCGGGAATGGGTCGTCGCCGCCAGCCGCTGGCGCAGCTTCGTCTCGTCCTCGTCGAGGTCCAGCCACTCGACCTCCGTCCGCGGCGTCATGACCGAGCGCACGGCTCGGTCCCCGAGCCGCATCACGCCCGAGATCATCTTGCGCTCGTCGACCTCGAGGATGCCGGCCGTCTCGGCTTCCGCCATGACGGTCCTGATCTCCTCCTCGGTCACGGCGTTCTCGGGCTCGGTCGTCTGGCCGAAGATGTGGAAGATCAGCCGCGTCGAGGCATCGAGCAGCCAGACGACGGGCGCTGCGATCTTGGAGACGACCGACATCAGGGGAGCGACCGCGCAGGCGATCGCCTCCGGGTTGCGGAGCGCCAGATTCTTGGGGACGAGCTCGCCCACCACCACGGACAGGTAGGTGATGATGGCGATGACCAGCACATAGCCGAGCGGACCCGCGATCCGCTCCGGAACGCCCTGCGAGAGGAGGAGGTCGGTGAGCTGGCCGCCAAGCGCCGCGCCGGAGACTGCACCGGCCAAGATCCCGACGAGCGTGATGCCGATCTGGACGGTGGAGAGGAAGCGGCCCGGATTCTCCGCCAAGGCCAACGCCGTGGCGGCGCCGCGCCTTCCCGATTCCGCCATTCCCTTCAGTCTCGCCCGGCGGGCGGATACGACTGCGAGTTCCGAAAGGGAGAACACCCCATTCAGGAGGATGAGAAAAACCGCGACCGCGAATTCGAGCAATGACCCGAAGGGCCGGCCCCGAACGGTCCGGTCCTCTCCTTGCTGTTGAGGGGCCTAGAAGATGAGGCTGGAGCCGGCTGCGGTCAAGACGACCGGGCGATTCGCGCCGATCTCGCGCTGCTCCTATTTCCACCCGCGCCGGCGCCGAGGCGGGATGAGCCCATCCACCACCGGCAGGATTCTCCGGCGCGCTGCATCCCGGCAGAGGCGGTAGGTGCGCTCGAGTTGGGCGAGGCACATTCCCCCGAAAGAACCGCCAGGGTGAAGGTCGATCACCAGGTCGAGAACCTGGCGCCGCTCCGGCCATAGCTGCGCGAGCGGCCCGGTGTCGCGCCGATTGCACGAATCGAAGAACCAGGCCTCGGGATCCGCCATGACCTGTTCGGTCAGGTCGTCCAGCAGCAAGGCTCCGGGCGACATCTGCCGGTAGGCTTCGTCGAAGGCCATCTTCCACCCGAAGACGCCGTGCCCTGACCGCAGCCAGACATTCATCGCGATCGCACGGCCGTCGAGACGAAACGCGTCGATCGTCACGCAGCCGTCGCGCGCGAGGCGTTCGATCATGTCCCGGGCGAAGGCGGTCCGGTGTTCCGAGTTGAGGATCGCCCGGCTCTCGCCCTTCCAGCCCGAGGCCTCGAGCGAAAGAAACTCTCCGAATGCCGCCCGGACGGCGTCCGGTGCGCTGTACCTGGCACGTTCGAGCGAGCCGAGCCCGGCCAGCTTCTTGCGCTGGCGCCTGAGCTCGGAGCGCCGCTTGGAGGAACCCGCCCGAGTGGAGAGGTCCTTCGGGTCGGCCTTGAGGTCGAGCTTGGCACGGGCTCGCCGCTCGATCTCGACAGCTCTTCCGCCACGATTGTCGACCGCCGCCCGCAAGGCCGGATAGACGGCACCCTCGGCCGCGATGTCGTTCGCGCAGACCATGTTCGGCAAGCGAGGATCCGCCGCGATCGCATCGAACATGGCCGAGAGCGTCTCCACTGGACGGTGGCGGTCGAGCACGGGCGAGCCGAGAAAGGTCAGCGTGTTCGGCGGGCAGGCGAGGACCCTCACGGGCAGGTGCGAGGACGGCTTCGTCAAGCCTAGCAGCCACGCGCCTTCCAGCTCCTGCTCGGAGCGCCAAACAAGGACGGAGAATAGCGGCATGTCCGTCGTGGACACGACCGCCTCCGCCACCGCCGGCTCCATGAAGACGTTCGGCTCCGAGCAGCGGGACACGAGATCGCGCCAGGCGGGCGCGGCGGCCCGGAAGCTTTCCGCTCCGGCGATCTCCACCCGAAGCCTCCCGTTTCCCGGTCCCGCCAGCGCGCCGCGCGGAATCTGCGGGAAGCGACGGGCCGATGTCCGATCAAAGTCCAAGTGCTCCCCCTGCCGCCCCGGGAACCGTGTCGGTAGGGCCCAGCCTCGTCAAACGCTCTCGTAGAGGGCCCACTTAGCCGGCGTCGTGACATGAAGCAGACCGGCAAACAGAGGAGGAACGCCGAACGGCGCGAAATGCCTCGAACTCTCCACGACCTCGCGGTGCTTCGGATGCTGGTAGATGATGTAGATCTTGCGGCCCTTAGTGACCTCTGATCCGAGCCGGGCGATCAGCCGGCCGAGCGGCTCCGGGCCGAACGGATTGAAGAGAAAGACGACGAGGTCCTCCTCGGGCGGCTCGAACAGCGTGGCATCCATGTTCACTACCTGGATGTCGCGACACCGAGCCTGTCCGGACTCGAGCAGACGGGCGACATTGCGCTCCGCGTGGCCGCTCAGCATCTCCGAAAGCTCGACGCCAAGCACGCGCCGGAAGGGAAACCCCGCCGCGATGCAGAGCGAGCGGCCCATTCCCGAGCCGAAGTCGATGAAGGTGAACCTGGCGGGATCGATTCCGAGGGCGCGGATGAACAGCCGGAGCGTGAACGTGTTCGTCGCCTCATAGCCGCTGTTCAGCGCGGGCCCCTCCGCGTCGAAATCGAGCTGCTGGGGCGGAATTCGCCCAAACGTATCTGCCTGCATGTATTTATCCAGACGACGGTCCATCCGCGCCAAGATCGATTGGCGTATCGCGAGCGATGCTGCCAAGCGGGCCGTCTCCGCCACTCCTCTTGTCGCCAGGGATCCGCGGACTCTCTTCATCTGCTGCGATATGCTCTTCCCCATCGGCCATCACTTGCTTCACTGTCCGCAATACGACACATGAAGTCTTACAGCGATGCATCACAGCAATGGTTCTTTCGAGGTACTTTCCTGTTCCGAATAACTATTGTCTCAGCCTGATCTCTGCGACATATGCCGGCGCGCGCTCGTTATTTGGGCAGTAGATCGCCGAGGCTAGACTCGCTACGCGACTCCGAGCACGGCGTCGAAACGGCCACAAAATGCTAGACCGTCGGCTTAACTGACCAACGACTCCGTGGGCCTACCGTCCGGCGATTGAATTAACTTCGGAGGAGCGCGGAACCACTCGTCAACGCGCCTGCGGTCAGATCCAGGGGAGTGGTTCGGCGCGCAGAACTGGAAGACGAGATCTCATCTTCCATGATCATCATCTAACCCGGACGGGGGCTTGCGGCAAGCCCGCCTACCCGGTCCATGAACATTGCTCCCGATTCGAATCGGCGAGGGAGCAGCAGATCGATGGCAATTGTCGACACTATACGTCCGCGGCAATTCTACCACGGCACCCGGGCTGATCTTAGTCCTGGAGACCTAATCATACCTGGCTACCGATCCAACTTTGGGACGGGGAGGCCCTTGTCCTGGGTGTACCTCACCGGGACGCTGGATGCCGCCATCTGGGGCGCGGAATTGGCCGCCGGGAATGGCCGGGAGAGGATCTATATCGTCGAGCCGACGGGTCCGATCGTCGACGACCCGAACCTGACGGACAAGAAATTCCCCGGCAACCCGACGAAATCCTATCGCTCCCGCGACCCGCTCAGGGTGGTCGGAGAGATCATGGAATGGGAGGGACATTCCCCCGAGCGACTGGAAGAGATGAAGAACAATATTCGGCGCCTGCTGGCGGAAGGCGCCCAGATCATCGACTGACGCGGCGGAGCCGTGCCGCCCCGGACCGACGGGACGCGAATGATACCCGCGGCCCGCCGGCTCGTGCGCCATTCGGCTTCCTCGCCACCGCGAGAGCGGTGGCGAGGGTCTGCTTCGTCGGGGGCGCGCGGGCGTCCTCAGCCGCCGATGTTGAACCCGGCGAGCGCCGCCATGCGGACGAGATCCGTATCCGTCGCCCCGAGCGAGACGATCTGGACCGGCTTGTCGAGGCCGACGATGAGCGGGCCGACAACCGTCGAGCCGCCGAGTTCCTGCAGCATCCGGGTCGAGATCGAGGCCGAGTGGAAGGCCGGCATGACGAGCACGTTCGCCGGCCCGGAGAGACGGCAGAACGGATAGGCGGCCATCTGCTCCCGGTTCAGCGCGACATCGGCCGCCATGTCTCCGTCATACTCGAAGTCGACGCGCATCCCGTCGAGCACCTTCACGGCCTCGCGGACATGCCGGGAGCGCTCGCCCTCCGGGTGGCCGAAGGTCGAGAAGGCCAGGAGTGCGACGCGGGGCTCCATGCCGAGGCGCCGCGCGGCACCGGCCGCCTCGATGGCGATCTCCGCGAGGGCATGCGCGTCCGGCATCTCGGTGACGGCCGTGTCTGCGACCAGCACCGTGCCGCCGCGCGTCAGGCAGAGGGAGACGCCGATGACCCGGTGCCCCGGCTTGTCGTCGATGACCCGGCGCACGTCCTCGAGCGCGACGGAGAAGTTGCGGGTCACACCGGTCACCATCGCGTCCGCGTCGCCGAGCGCCACCATGGCGGCCGCGAAATGGTTGCGGTCCTGGTTGATGAGCCGCTGGCAGTCGCGCAGCAGGTACCCCTTCCGCTGCAGCCGCTCATAGAGATACTGCGCATAGGCGGCATTGCGGTGCGACAGCCGGGCGTTGTGGATCTCGACCAGGCGGCCGTCGATCTCGACCCCGGCCTGTTCGGCGGCCGCCCGCACCCGCTCCTCGCGCCCGACCAGGATCGCCGTGCCGAGGCCCTGGCTGGCGAAGGACAGGGCGGCGCGGATGACCTGTTCCTCTTCGCCCTCGGCGAAGACGACGCGCTTCGGATATTTCCGCACGCGCTCGAAGACCTGCGACAGCACGCCGGCGGTCGGGTCGCGCCTCGCCTCCAGCTCGGTCTTGTAGCGGCGGAAATCGGCGATGTTCTTCCGGGCGACGCCCGTGTCCATGGCGGCTTTCGCGACCGCCGGCGGAACCGTGGAGATCAACCGCGGATCGAAGGGCACGGGGATGATGTAGTCGCGACCGAAGCGCGGACGGGAGCCCTGGTAGGCCGCCGCGACCTCGTCCGGAACGTCCTCGCGCGCCAGTTCGGCCAAGGCCTGCGCGGCCGCGATCTTCATCTCCATGTTGATCGAGGTGGCCCGCACGTCGAGCGCGCCGCGGAAGATGTAGGGGAAGCCGAGGACGTTGTTGATCTGGTTCGGGTAGTCCGACCGGCCCGTCGCCATGATGGCGTCTTCACGGATCGCCGCGACCTCCTCGACCGTGATCTCCGGATCGGGATTGGCCATCGCGAAGATGATCGGGTTCGGGGCCATCGACCGGATCATCTCGTCCGTGAACGAGCCCTTCACGGACAGGCCGAACACCGCATCCGCACCGTCCATCGCCTCGGCCAGCGTGCGCTTGTCCGTACGCGCCGCATGGGCCGACTTCCACTGGTTCATGCCCTCGGTGCGGCCGGCATAGACCACGCCCTTCGTGTCGCAGAGGATGACGTTCTCGGGGTGGAGCCCCAGCGCCTTCAGGAGATCGAGGCAGGCGATGCCGGCCGCGCCCGCGCCGTTCACGACGAGCTTCGCCTCCTTGATGTCCCGACCCGTGAGATAGAGCGCGTTGATCAGCCCCGCGGCCGCGATGATGGCGGTGCCGTGCTGGTCGTCATGGAACACCGGGATGTCCATGAGCTCGCGCAGGCGCTCCTCGATGATGAAGCACTCCGGCGCCTTGATGTCCTCCAGGTTGATGCCCCCGAAGGTCGGCGCGAGATAGCGCACGCAGTTGATCACGGCGTCCGCGTCCTCGGTGCCCACCTCCAGGTCGAAGGCGTCGATATCGGCGAAGCGCTTGAAGAGGACGGCCTTGCCCTCCATGACGGGCTTCGACGCCATCGCGCCGCGGTTGCCGAGCCCGAGGATGGCGGTGCCGTTCGAGACGACCCCGACGAGATTGCCCTTGGCCGTGTAGTCGAAGGCGGTGCCCGGATCCTCGGCGATCGCCAGGACCGGCACGGCGACGCCCGGCGAATAGGCGAGCGACAGGTCGCGCTGCGTCGCCATCGGCTTGGTGGCTACGATCTCGAGTTTCCCCGGACGGCCGACGGCGTGGAAATTGAGCGCCTCCTGGTCCGTGAAGGTCGGACGCTTGCGGCGCATCGGGGGCTGGTCGCTCATCACTCTCTCGGTGTTTCCTCGGCCTCGACCCTTAAGGGAGGTCGGCCCACCCGCTCAAGGAGAAAGCGGCCCGGATCGAACGAGGACACGGCCGGAATTCGGCTCCAGCGGGACGTGCAGGGTTCCGCCCTCGGCCCCGAATACCCGTCCCGGCGCAAGTCCGTTTCGCCAGGCGCCCTCGATCCCTTCTCCCCGCAACACGATCTCGGTCGGGCTTTCGGCGGCGTTCACGGCGATGATCGCCCGTTCCCCCCTGGTCTCGCGGGCGAAGGCGAACTGCTCCGAGGCGAGGTGGAGCTCGCGGTAAGTCCCGGCCCTCAGCGCGGAGTGCTCGCGGCGGAGCGTGGCGAGGCTGCGGATCAGGGGCGGCAATTCGGGATGCGGCGCTCCTTCGGCGAGGCGCTCGGGGTCCAGCGCCGGCCGCAGCGGCGCGTCGGTCCCTTTCCCCTTCCGGCCTGAAATGCCCCACTCGCTGCCATAGTAGATCGAGGGCAGGCCCGGCACGGTGAACAGCAGGATGTGGAGCGGGACGAGATGGGCCGGCTCGCGCAGGCGGCTGGCGATCCGCTCGACGTCGTGGTTGTCGAGGAAGTTGTAGAGAATCAGGTCCTTGTAGATCCCGCCCTCGCCGAATTGCCGCGCGAGCGAATGGCCGAGCTCGAAGTAGTTCCGGTCGTTGTGGCTCGACCAGAGCCCCTTGTGCAGCTCGTAGTTCGTCACGGCATCGAGCTCGGCTTCGCGGATCCAGCGAGTGTAGTCGCCATGGATCACCTCGCCCTTCAGCCAGAAATCGGGCTTCAGGCCGCGGCAGAAGCCGGCGAGGTCGCGCTGGAAGCTCCGGTCGAGCACGTCGGCCGCATCCAGGCGTAGACCGTCGATGCCGAAGGCGTCGATCCACATCCTGACCGCCGCGAAGAGGTGGTCGCGAAGCGCCGGCTCGGCGAGGTTCAGCTTCACGAGGTCGTAATGCTTGTTCCATCCCTCGTAGAAGAACGGATCGCCGAGAGGGCTCGGGCGCCCGAAATCGAGGTGGAACCAGGAGCGATAGGCCGAGGCCTCGCCATGGGCGAGAACGTCGCGGAACGCCCAGAAGTCGCGCCCGACATGGTGGAAGACGCCGTCGAGCACGACCCGGAAACCGGCCGCATGAGCCTCAGCCACCCAGGCCGCGAAGGCTTCGTTCGTGCCGAGCCGGCGGTCGATCGTGAACAGGTCGGCCGTGTCGTAGCCGTGCCGGCTGGATTCGAAGACCGGCCCGAGCAGGATGGCGTCCGCGCCGATGTCGCGGGCTGGGCCGAGCCAGCCGGAGAGCTGCGCGACCCGGTCCGCCGCCGGGGAGGCGAAATCGTTGACCTCCGGCGCGCCGAGCGCCCCGAGGGGAAAGATGTTGTAGAAGACAGCCTCGTCCGCCCAGCCCGGCATCCCGCCCCCATTTTCTGGAAAGCCGATCCAACGCAGGCAAACCCGGGTTGTTCGGCCCCGGCGTTCGACGCCTCGCCTGCGAAGCGCTATATTGCGGCGATGAGCGAGCACAGCCTCCTCGAAGCCGAAGGCAAGCTTTCCGAGCTGGTCGACCGCGTCCTCGCGGGCGAGGACGTCGTGATCACGCGCGACGGGCGGCCGGTCGCCGAGCTTCGGCCTCTCTCCGGGCCGGCGGAGGCGCCGAAGCCTCGTATGAGCCCGGAGGAGTCGATCGCGTGGCTCCGCGCGAACCGGGTGCCCACGCGCGCGAAAACCGATGCCGGTGAGTTGCTGCGGCAATTGCGGGACGAGTGGGACAGGTGAGGGTCTACTTGGATGCGAGCGTCGTGGTTGCGCTCGTATCCGATGAGGCATTCTCGCCGCGTGCCGAGCAACTGCTCAGTCGGAGCGATCTCGTTCTCGTCTTCAGCGATTTTGCCTCCGCCGAGGCGACTTCGGCGATCGCTCGGCGGGTCAGGACAGGCGAGATGGAAGCTCATCACGCATCGATCGCGTTCGACCGCATCGATGACTGGACTGCTCGGGTTCCCGATCGGGTCAGCTTGGACTCGCGCGACATAGCTCACGCCGAAGCGATGCTCCGCACCCTGGACCTCTCGCTGAGGACGCCCGACGCGATCAATCTCGCGATAGCCCTGCGTGTGGCGGATGGATTAGCCACCTTCGATCGGCAGCTCGCGCGAGCTGCCGAGAGCAAAGGGGTCCCTGCGCTCTCATAACCGGGGACGACTCGCTTCCCACCGGTGAAACCCGGCCTTCGCCCTGCTAGCGTCCCGGCCATGCCTGTGGATGTCGCGTACCCGATCGCCGGCGAGGAGCCGGTCGTCCTGCCGGAAGAGCTTGCGCCCGCTGCCGCGCCGGAGGCGCGCGTCACGCCCATGATGGCGCAGTATATCGAGATCAAGGCCGCCAATCCGGGCTGCCTCCTGTTCTACCGGATGGGCGACTTCTTCGAGCTGTTCTTCGAGGACGCCGAGATCGCCTCCCGTGCGCTCGGCATCGCGCTGACCAAGCGCGGCAAGCATCAGGGCCTCGACATCCCGATGTGCGGCGTGCCGGTGGACCGCGCCGACGACTACCTGCACCGCCTCATCGCGCAGGGCCACCGGGTCGCCGTGTGCGAGCAGACGGAGGATCCGGCGGAAGCCAAGAAGCGCGGCGGGAAATCCGTCGTGCGGCGCGCGGTGGTCCGCCTCGTCACGCCGGGCACGCTCACCGAGGACCGCCTGCTCGAGCCGTCCCGCGCGAATCTGCTCGTGGCGGTGGCGCGGCGGCGCGTCTCCGACACCGCCTTCTGCTACGGCCTCGCCTCCGTGGACATCTCGACCGGCCGCTTCGCGGTCTCGGAGACAGATGCGGCGGGCCTCGCGGCCGAGATCGCCCGGCTCGATCCGCGCGAGATCGTGCTGCCCGACACGATCTACGACGACCCCGACCTCAAGGCGGTCTGGCGCGACGGCAAGGCGGCGCTGACGCCCCTCCCCCGCGACGGGCTCGACCCGGCCTCGGCCGAGCGCCGCCTGAAGGAGTTTTTCGCGGTCGCAACGCTCGACAGCTTCGGGAACTTCACCCGCGCCGAGATCGCGGCGGCGGGGTCGGCCCTCGCCTATGTCGAGCGCACGCAATTCGGCAGCCGGCCGGCCCTGCAGCCGCCCTCCCGCCTCGATGGCGGCGCGACGCTCCTCATCGATCCCGCCACCCGCGCCAATCTCGAGCTCACCCGCACGCTCGGCGGCGAGCGGGCCGGCAGCCTCCTCGCCGCCATCGACCGCACGCTGACGGCGGCCGGCGGCCGGCTGCTCGCCGAGCGCCTCGCCGGCCCCCTGACCGATCTTCCGGCCATCACGCGCCGGCAGGATGCCGTGGCCTTCCTGCTCGCCGAGCGCGAATTGCGCGAAGCCCTGCGGGAACGTCTCGCCCGCGCGCCGGACGCCTCGCGGGCGCTCTCCCGCCTCGCGCTCGGCCGCGGCGGCCCGCGCGACCTCGCCTGCCTGCGCGACGGGCTCCAGGCGGCCCAGGGGATCGCGGCCCGGCTCGACGGCATTGACGACCTGCCCGGCGAACTTGCCGAGGCGCGCGAGATGGCGCGCGGCGTGCCGCCGGAACTGGCAGCCGAGCTCTCGCGCGCGCTTGCGGACGAGTTGCCGCTGCTCCGCCGCGACGGCGGCTTCATCCGCCCGGGCTACGACGCGGCGCTCGACGAGGCGCGCGAGCTCGCGCAGGATTCCCGCCGGGTCATCGCGGCCCTGCAGGCGCGCTATGCGGCCGAGACCGGCTGCCGGACGCTCCGCGTCAAGCACAACAACGTCATCGGCTATTTCGTGGAGGTGCCGCAGGCTGCCGGCGAGGAACTCGCCCGTGCGGACAACGCCTTCATCCACCGCCAGACCATGGCGGGCGCGATGCGCTTCACCACGACGGAGCTCGGCGAGCTGGAGCAGAAGATCGCGTCGGCCTCCGACCGGGCGCTCCGCATCGAGCTCGGCCATTTCGACGCCCTCGCCGCGGCCATCGAGGAGGCGGGACCCCGGATTGCGGCGGCCGCAGAGGCCCTGGCGGTGCTGGACGTGACGGCGGCGCTCGCCGATCTCGCGGACGACCTCGCCTGGACGCGCCCGAAACTCGACGACAGCCTCGCCTTCCACATCGAGGGCGGGCGCCATCCGGTGGTCGAGGCCGCGCTGAAGCGCGACGGCGAGCCGTTCATCCCGAACTCGACCGAGATCGGCGGAGAGCAGGATGGAAAGATCCTGCTCGTCACCGGCCCGAACATGGGCGGCAAGTCGACCTATCTGCGCCAGAACGCCGTGATCGCGGTGCTCGCCCAGACGGGCGCTTTCGTGCCGGCGAGTTCGGCCCATCTCGGCATCGTGGACCGTCTCTTCTCGCGCGTCGGCGCGGCGGACGACCTCGCCCGCGGCCGCTCGACCTTCATGGTCGAGATGGTCGAGACCGCCGCGATCCTGAACCAGGCGACGCGCCGCTCGCTCGTGATCCTCGACGAGATCGGCCGCGGCACCGCGACCTTCGACGGCCTCTCCATCGCCTGGGCGGCGATCGAGCACCTGCACGAGGAGAACCGCTGCCGCGCGCTCTTCGCCACCCATTTTCATGAGCTGACCGCGCTTGCCGAACGGCTGCCGCGCCTGTCCAACGCCACGCTCCGCATGACGGAGTGGAACGGCGACGTCGTGTTCCTGCACGAGGTGGTGCCGGGCGCGGCCGACCGCTCCTACGGGCTTCAGGTCGCGCGCCTCGCAGGCCTGCCGGCCGCGGTGGTCGAGCGTGCGAAGGTGATCCTGTCCGAGCTCGAGAAGCAGGACCGCGAGCGCCCCAAGGCCGCTTTGATCGACGACCTGCCGCTCTTCGCGGCCGCCAAGCCCGCACCTGCCCCCGCGAAGGCCGCCGAGCCCGACCCGCTCCGCACCGCCCTCGCGGCCATCGATCCGGACGATCTCACCCCGCGCGAGGCCCTGGAAGCGCTCTACCGGCTGAAGGCGGCCGTGTCGGCAAGAGATTAGTGGTCCAAGGGGATCCCTGTGCTGACCGGAGCGACAAACCGCTTGCTTCGTTGACAAAAGAAGTAAATTCAAACCGAAGCGTAAAGCGACTAGAAGCTTGACTGGGCGGCATCTTAACTAGAGCTAAGAAAATGCTCTGTTGCCGCCCGAGACACCGCCGTAATTACTCCGTCAAGGGCCACATTTCCGAGACCTCTCACACGCTGCAGAAGGCTCTGCACGAGGGTTTTCGCAGGAGCTCCACTGCGCACGATTTGTGCTGCTTCAGAGATTTCTGCGCTCATTGCACGCGCGCGAACATGATACTCGTGAGGGTTAACAGTGACGCTCATCCCAATCGAGTGCGTGCCGGGTTCCCCTCCGGCTACACTGACACGTAGCCCAGTGGCGGACCCGCCAGCGCCGCCCGACACTGAAACGGACACTCCGACCAAACGGACTGGTCCTGTCCGTAACTCCTCCGCCAGCCGCTCTAGGGCTAAGGCCAACGCCTCAGAATCCGGCAACTTGACCTCCTCAACTAGGGGACTTACCAATCCTACACAACTATCAGCTAATCCAAATAGGGGCCAAAAATTAACTCGAATTTTGATTATCTACTTGCCTCTAACGACGCTCTAAATCAAACTTCAACATTTGATATAGATTGCAGGAGCTTATCAGGCGCCATATCGACCGACATAGCGCCTCGTTTGTCGTCTTTTTTAAAGCAGAAACTAGATCATAGCCTTTGTCGCAGATCGTTGAAATATCATACACTGACTTAGTCATTTTACAGCGATCTAAGACTTAACGCCGTATCGACTTCGACAGTGTCTTTGACGCGAACACGATGGCGCACTCGAAGAGCTATTTCAATCACGCCTCAACGGTGATTTCTTGTGAGCCAATCGGGAAAGCGAGATCAAGCGGTCAGGTAGCGAGCGCTTAGCGGTGCCACCCTCCCTCGATCGTCATTTCGGGATCCGTGCTATCGACGAAGGCTTCGGTTTCGAGAACGTGGCAAGCCGGCCCGGGATAAGCTATCTTAGTAAGCGGATAGTCTCATCATGACACGCAAGCGCTCTGGTCCGGTCTCCCTGGCGACACCAGCACCTCGAGGTGTGGCCAGTCGCGACATGGCCTATTCGAGGCCGCTCGGCACGATTGAGCAAGCCCGCGAGCGTGCAAGTGCACCGCCCACCGGGTTCACGGACCGCGTCGATACCGGACCGTCCTGGCCCATCGATGAACCCGAAATTCTGGGACCCCGCCGGGACTGACCTCACGCCGCGCGCGGCCCTGGAGGCGCTCTACCGGCTGAAGGCGGCCGCGTCGGCGGCCTGACCCCTTACCCCGCGGCACGCCTGTCCGGGCATTCACATCGGCGCCGTGGAAAATCTACGCCGCTCGGTGTATGGGCCTTGCGCATGGCCGGGCCTGACAGGGGCGGTGGGACGATGATGCGCGCCGCGACCCGGCGATCGGTGCTGGCATCGGGGGCCAGCCTAGTCGCCATGCCGGCCCTCGCGGCCGCCCATCCCGCCTTGAAGCTGCGGCTCGCGCATTCGCTCCCGCGCTCGCATCCCATCCACCCGGCCCTGGAATTCATGGCCGAACGCGTCCGCGAGCGCTCGGGCGGCGCGGTCTGGATCGAGATCTTCGCCGATGGCGATCTCGGCCAGGAGGTCCAGCTCGTCGAGCACCTGCGGGCGGGCCGCATCGACATCGCGAAGGTGAGCGCGAGCGTGCTCGAACGCCGCGTGCCGACCTACCGGCTCTTCGACATCCCCTTCCTGTTTCGCGACGACGCCCACCGGAGGGCCGCCGTCGCGGGCGCCGTGGGGGAGGAGATCCTCGCGTCAGGCACCGATCACGGGCTCGTGGGCCTCGGCTTCTACGAGGCGGGGACCCGCAGCTTCTACGGCCGGGAGCCAATCATGGCGCCGGAGGATCTTCGTGGCCTCAGGGTGCGGATCCAGCCCTCGCCCACGATGGCCCGCATGATCCGGGCCCTGGACGGCATCCCGTCCGAGCTGCCCTGGGCGGCCACGTTCAGCGCGCTCCAGACCGGGCTGGTCCAGGCGGCGGAGAACAGCGTCGCGGCCCTGATCGCGGGGCGGCACGCCGAAGTCGTCCGCTATTACTGCCACGACGAGCATACGGCCGTGCCGGACGTGCTGGTTGCGAGCGGTCGCCGCTGGGCCCAGCTCGACGGCGAGACTCGCCGCCTCCTCCGCGAGGCGGCGCGGGATTCCTCCGACCGGATGGACGCGCTCTGGAGCATCTTCACGGCGGAGGTACGCCAGGCCTCAGAGCGGCTCGGGGTCTCCTTCCTCCATCCCGACAAGGAGCCGTTCCTCGCCCGGACGGCCGCGATCCGGGACGAATACGCGTCCGAGCCGGATATCGGCCCGCTCATCGCGCGCATCGTGAAGACCGGCTGACGCGCCGCTCACCGCGCCGTCCGTCGCGTGCTCCTGACGACGTCCAGGAAGGCGCGAAGGGCCGGCGGGACGGCCCGGTGCCCGGGATAATAGACCGAGAGCCCTTCCGGAGCCGGCATCCAAGCCTCCAGCACGAGGCGCAGCTCGCCCCGCGCCAGGGCGGCTTCGGCAGCCATGTGGGCCAGGTAGGCGATGCCGAGCCCCCGCGCCGCGGCATCGGCCATCAATTCCTCGTCGTCGAGGATCACCGATCCGCCCGTTTCGACCACGACCCCCTGGCCGGCCCGCTCGAACTCCCAGCGGTACAGCTTGCCGCCGGGCAGGCGGTGGCGGATGCAGCGGTGGCGCTGCAGGTCCTCGGGCGTGCCGGGCTCGCCGAAGCGCTCGAGATAGGCCGGCGAGGCGACGCAGACGAACCGGACGGCGCCGCCGAGCGGCACCGTCACCATGTCGGCCGGTATCGAGCCGTCGAGGCGCACGCCGGCATCGAACCCGCCCGACACGATGTCGACCAGCTTCCCCTCCACCACGATGTCGAGCGTCACGTCGGGGAAGCGCTCCGCCACCAGGGGCAGGATATCGCGGACGAGCAGCACGGCGCCCAGGCGCGGTGCGTTGATGCGGACGGTGCCGGCCACATTCCCGCGAAAGCCCGCGACGCCGTCCAGCGCGCCGTCCAGCGCGGCCAGCGCCGGCCGAAGCGTGGCGAGGAATTGCAGGCCGGCCTCCGTGGGCGAGACGCTGCGCGTCGTACGGTTCAGGAGGCGGATGCCGATGCGCTCCTCGAGCGCCCGCATGGCGTGGCTGAGCGTGGAGGGCGCGATGCCGAGCTCGTCGGCCGCGCGGCGGAAGCTGCGATGGGTGGCGACGGCCACGAAGGCGGAGAGATCGTTGAGCGTCGGCCGCGACATTGATGGGGATTTTGCATCAACCCATACGGATTCCAACGGCTAATCCGCATGATCCGTCCGGCCTATCTGCGTCCTGCAACGAAGCACAAGACGAGACGGCGATCCCTCCGGGGCCGTCCGCCCATCCCAAGGGACCGACGACATGGCCAAGCGCGACGCAGTCTTTCCGGCGAACCGGCACGCGCTCTACGACCTCCACCAATATTCGGCGGCGATCCGCTCCGGCGACCTGCTCTTCGTGTCGGGGCAGGTCGGCAGCCGCGAGGACGGCTCGCCCGAGCCGGGCTTCGAGGCGCAGGTGCGGCGGGCCTTCGCCAACCTGAAGGCCGTCCTGGCCGCCGCCGGATGCAGCTTCGACGACGTGGTCGACGTCACGAGCTTCCACACGAACCCGGAGGCACAGTTCGAGACGGTGATGGCGGTTCGGGCGGAGGAGATCGGCGATGCGCCCTACCCGACCTGGACGGCAATCGGCGTGACCTGGCTCGCGGGCTTCGACTTCGAGATCAAGGCGATCGCCCGCATCCCGGGCGCGTGACGCGGGGCGGCGCCCCGCTAGGCCGCGAGGCGCGCCGCCTCCTCCTTCATCCGCGAATGAAGCTTCGAGCCGACCTCCACGATCGCCCGGATGGCCGGGATCAGCTCCTCGCCGAGATCCGTCAGGGCATATTCCACGCTCGGCGGGGTGGTGGCGAGCACCGTGCGGGAGAGGACGCCGCGCTCCTCCAGGTCCTTGAGCCGGGCGCTCAGGACCTTGGCCGAGATCGCCGGCATGCAGCGCCGCATCTCCGAGAAGCGCCGCGGCCCCTGGCTGAGGTTCCAGATCACCTCCGGCGTCCAGACGCCGCCGAGCAGGCTCATGCAGGCCGACATCGGGCAGCCGGGCGGCGGCGGGACTCGTCTGCGAAGCTTCAGGGCCATGCATTCACCTCGACGCCGGCGGGCAACTTGGTTTCCCGTCAGATACCGGAAAACGCCGGTCACCGGAAGTTACCCGGTTTCCGAAAGTAACGCTGCGGCGTATTTGGTGGCCTCCGCAACCGGAGACACGCCATGAAGCTCTATTACAGCCCCGGCGCCTGCTCGCTCTCGCCGCATATCGTGCTTCGGGAGCTCGGCCTTCCGGCCACGCTCGAGGCCGTGGACCTCAAGACCAAGCGCACCGATAGCGGCGCCGATTTCGCCGCCCTCAACCCGAAGGGCTACGTGCCGGCGCTGCAGCTCGACGACGGCGAAGTCCTGACGGAGGGCGTCGCGATCGTGCAGTACCTGGCCGACAGGCACGCGCCCGGCACGCTCGCCCCGGCCGCCGGCACGGTGGAGCGCGCGCGGCTCGCGGCCCATCTCAACTTCATCTCCGCCGAACTGCACAAGGCGTTCGGGCCGCTCTTCAACCCGGCCCTGGCCCCGGAGGCGCGGCAGGCCGCGCTCGCCACGATCGGCCGCAAGCTCGACGTGATGGAGCAGACGCTCGCCGACGGCCGGCCCTACCTCCTCGGCCCCGGTTTCTCGGTCGCCGACGCCTATCTGTTCGTGATCCTGACCTGGGCAGACCCGATGGGGATCGACCTCGCCCGCTGGCCGCACCTCCAGCAGTTCCGCCAGCGCGTCGCGTCGCGCCCCGCCGTGCAATCCGCCATGGCGGCGGAGGGGCTGCAGCAGGCGGCGTAAGGCGTAAGGGGCGCTTGAACCGCCCTGCCGGACAGCCGCATCATCCCCGGCCGGAGCCCTGCGCTCCGGCCTGCCAAGAGGGGCGCTTCGATGACACCAGAGGACATCCGCATCGGGGCGCTCCACCTGCGCTTCCTGCGCACGAAGCACGACACCGGCGGCGCGCTCGACATGTTCGAGATGACGGTCCCCGCCAATGCCCGCATGCCCGTGCCGCATTACCATCGCGACTGGGAGGAGAGCGTCTACGGCCTCTCGGGCGCCCTCACCTTCACGATCGGCGGCGAGGCGGTGACGGTCGGGCCGGGCGACACCGCCTTCATCCCGCGCGGCGTGGTGCACGGCTTCGAGAACCGCGGCACCGAGACGGCCTCGGCCCTCTGCATCCTGACGCCCGGCATTCTCGGCCCCGAATATTTTCGCGACATCGCCGCCCTCGCCGCCTCCGGCCCGCCCGACGCCGCGAAGATGCGGGCCGTGATGGACCGGTACGGCCTCGTGCCCGCCCCGCCCGGGCAGCCGGCCGGGTGATCAGCGCCTAATCGGCTCGACTCGGCAGGTCACATCAATCGTTCTTCGACCGCCTGGTAGACGGTTCTCACGCTGGGCTTGAAACCGAGACGGCGCGCCAATGATCCGTCGACATGGAGGTCCCAGGGGCTTTCCAGCGGTTCCGCGGATGGGGCCATGGGCTCGCCGACGAGCTCGGCCAGCTCGTACAGAGAGGTCGGAGCCTCGTCCGTGATATTGACGACCTGGCGATCCATCGCCCCGGACAGAGCAAGCTTCATCGCGGAGGCGATGTCGCGGTGATGAACCATGCTCATTCTGACGGCGGGGTGGAGTTTGAATTGCGTCGCGAGCCTGGGCAGCGATTCCAGATGACCGTCCTTGTCCCCATAGACGAATGAAAACCGCTGGATGACCCAGTTGAGCCCGCTCTCGCGAAGGAGTTTTTCTGCCGCGAGCTTGCTGGCTGGGTAGGCCTGCTTGGGTTCTGTCGCGCAGTCCTCGCGTCCGGGGCGATTTTGCCTGGTCCCGACGCCGTAGACATTGCTGGTGCTTGCCATGATGAAGCGGGCGCCGGGCGCATGCGCCTCGGCCGCGGCGATCAGGTTCCGGGTGCCGTCGAGATTGATCCGCCAGATCAGGTCTGTGTCGGGCGTGCGAAACACGGCAGCCAGGTGAATGATGGCGGAGACTCCCGCAACGGCCTCTGCGAGGCACGAGGGGTCCATCAAGTCTCCGCGGACGGCCGCGGCGCCGGCGGGAACCTCTGCCACGCTCCGAACGAGAACGCGGCAATTCTCTCCGGCCTCGATCAGACGCGGCAGGAGCCGCGCCCCGACAAGTCCAGTTGCGCCCGTCAATAGAACTGTCATCACCCAACTCCCTTGCCGATGAATTTCTCCAGTCGTCCGGTCGCTCTTCTGAGAACTTCGACAGCGGTCGCGATCTCCTCTTCCTCTATTCCGTCGAAGGCGACCCTGCGAATGAAGGTAAGGTCGGGCAGCTCGCTCCAGAGCTTGGCGCCCGCCGCGGTCAGCCGGAGCGATTTCTGTCGCTGATCCGTCTCGTCGGGCACCTGGGCGACAAAGCCCTTGCGCAGGAGTGTGGCGACGATCCCGCTCATCGACGCGCGCTCGATCCCAAGGATCCGCACGAGGTCGCGTTGCCTGCTCGGCCCCTCGGTCGCCAGCCGGTGCAGCACGTACCATTGCGTCGAGCCGAGATCGTACGGACGCAAAGCGGCATCCATCACGGCGCGCCCGGCGAAATAGCATCGCTTCGCCCAGGCCCCCACGCTGTCACGGTCCGGCCCAGTCTCAGAACGCGCCACCCGAAGCCCCCTTTTGCAAGCTACCTAACACAATTAGTTAGGTACCTTACATTCGTCAATGGCTCCTGAGGTTTCCTCGCGGCACGGCGGGTCGCGGCGAGGTTGGAAAGCAATCCGTTACAATATAGCGTTACACATCGCCCCGACCGCACCGCGAGCTGCCATGCCCCAGATGTCCGAGATCCTCGACCGCTTCTCCGACCCGGAGGCGGTGGCGCAATATGCCGAGGGGCCGCCCCGCTACGTGCCGGGCTTTGCCGACCTCCACCGCATGGCGGCGGTGCTGATGGCCGAGCGTGCGCCGGCAGATGCGCGGGTGCTCGTGCTGGGCGCCGGCGGCGGCCTGGAGCTCAGGGCTTTCGCGGATGCGCAGCCCGGCTGGCGCTTCGACGGCGTCGATCCCTCGGCCGAGATGCTCCGCCTCGCCGTGCGCACGCTCGGCCCGCACGCCCCGCGGGCGCACCTGCACGAAGGCTATATCGAGGCCGCGCCCGACGGCCCCTTCGATGCCGCGACCTGCCTCCTCACCCTGCATTTCCTCGCGCCCGACGAGCGGTTGCGCACGCTCCGCGAGATCCGCCGCCGCCTGCGGCCGGGCGCGCCGTTCGTGGTGGCGCATTCCAGCTTCCCGCAGGGCGAGGACGAGCGCGCCGCCTGGCTCCGGCGCTATGCGGATTTCGCGGTCGCGTCCGGCGCCGACCCGGCCCAGGCCGAGAACGCCCGCGCGGCCGTCTCGGCGCACCTCAACATCCTCGAGCCCGAGCACGACGCGGCCATCCTGCGCGAGGCCGGCTTTTCCGACGTCACGCCCTTCTACGCGGCCTTCACCTGGCGGGGGTGGGTGGCGTACGCGTGAGGTCGCCCGGCGGCCTCAAGCGATTTCCGCCACCTGCCGCGCCGGGGCGTTCGAGCGGGCGCCCGCATGGCCCGGCCGATTCGCCGCTCCAGCGCCAGGTGCGCGGGAGAAGCGCCAGAAGCGCCGGTTCTTCCAGCCGCCGAGATTGCCGTCGTTCCGGTGCTGCCAATCGTAGACGAACAGCTTGTCCACGTTCAGGTCGGGCGTGAAGTGCCGGGCGACCGAGAAGCCGTTCTCCGCCGCGATCCGCTCCACATAGGCGGGCGACGGCCGGCTTCCCGTCCCATGCAGGCATTCCTCGATGACGCTGGCATTCCCCTGCACGAGCACGATCTTGTCGGGGTCCGTCGAGTCGCACACGACGCTCTCCAGGATGATCTCGTCGGACATGGCGAAGCATTGCCCCAGGTGACCGGCGACATCCGGGATGTGGTACAGCAGCCCGAAATGGATGACCAGGTCGAACCTGCCGAGATGGGAGAAATCCTGCTCCAGGTCGTGCTGCTCGATCCTGAGCCGCGGGACCTTGCGATGCTTCAGGCGCGCCAGGCGGATCGTTTCCCTCCGGCCCTCGACGCATAGCACCTCCGCCCCGAGATCGGCGAAGAAGGCGCCGATATCGGCGAGGCCCGAGCCCAGTTCCAGGATGCGCTTTCCCGCGAAGTAATCCTCGCCGTAGATCTCCAGCATCTTGTTGAGCCGCTTGATCCGCCAATAGGCGTAGCTGATCTCGAACAAGGCGTCGTTCCGCATGGCGACGTTGAGGGCGACATACTGGTCGATGGGGGAGAGCGTCGCGGGAAAGACCAGCTTTTCGAAGCGGTCGAAGTTCCAGGGCAGCCGCTTCATGCCCCAGAGGGCATCCACGGCCGCACGCCTCGCATTCGAGAGGGTGGACAGCATCGGTTCGACCCTCTTCGACTGCAGTCGTGCGTTCCGTCTACGGCGCTGCTCTATCTACGGCTTGCGACGACTTCGCCTGCAAGTCGTAAGGATGGAGTACTCCCAGTTCTGCAGCGCCCTGAGGGGGCGGATATTGCGGGATCGACTTGGGGCGCACCGAGCCGGGTGCTGCCGCGACGGTCTCGTAGCCACATCCGCTACACGCGGGCGCTCCAACCCAGCACCCGGGCATCGGCCGCGTGCGCGGATCGAACATCTTCCTCGATCGACGCCACCAGACGGAGCAGCTTCTCCGCGCGGCACCGCCGGCTCACGACTGCGCTGTACTGGACGGCGGCGGGAGCCTGAGCAGGGTCGTCCGCCAAGTAGATGACGGGCCCGAACGGGCGGTAGAAGCGGTACCAGAACGGGATGGCCACGCCGGACATGGGTCGCGGGGCAGCGGCATCGACGACGAGGCAGGAAATCTGCTCGTTGAGCTGCCGTATCGCCTGCATGGCGGCGGTTCCGTCGCTCACCAGCAGCACCTCCGCCCCCTTTCGACCCAGGTCGCCGGCCAACGCCTCGAGTGGGGCGTCCGACGCTTGGACGAGCAGGAACGAGCCGGTCTGAGCGGATCTGAGCAACGAAAGTGACCCCTTCGGGAGGCCGTGCGATCCTCCCACCTCGGCTATCCGGGGGATCCGGTCGCCGGAGAGCCTGCCACGCCCTGCGACGGCGCAGAACCTCCCTTCGCCCCCGGCGGACGGTGAGCGCGGACCAGAGCCGGATGGGAGGCCTGCATCTCGGATGCGGTGACGACCCAGATATGGGGCGCCTGGCCGTTGGGCGCCCCGGAGGCGACCCCCCATGCCAGCGCAGCCCAGAGCCCGGTGGCGCACGCGATCGACGGGCCTTCGCTCGACACTGAATCCTCGCCGGTCATGGGCCGGCTAGCCCCGCCAGAAGGGTTTTGCGCATTCGCGCGCGCGATCGGCTTCACAAAGACCCACATCGGCGAGGCGGAACGCTTCGAGATCCGCAAGATGCTTGCGTTGCCTGGAACGCTCGACCCAAGTCACGGCCTGCCCAAGTATCACAAATACATTCGCCTCTCTGGTGAAATTCAGGTCCCTCGGCGTCGGATGGATGGACGAAGAAGACGAAACATCTGCATGTCTTCGGCGCCCACTCGCCGTCTCCTGCACACCGATCACTATGCCGGCAAAAGCAAACATGAGCGCCCCCACTTCTATGCTCTGCCAGGACACGAAGGAGGTCATTCCGCCACCGCCGATCTAATTGATACTGTTGGACGACATACTCTGATCTACGTACACGCCTCCGACACGATCGATTACGGAACTTTTTGCGTTGAATCCGAAAATTATTGCGTGTAATTCGGAAGTACGACTTGAGGAGCATTGTCCTTATGGCAAGTCGCGAGGAGATCCTGACGCACCGGAACTTCGCCCACGCTCGCGACTGCCATATTGCGGGACTGGTCGACTTGTTCGCCGGTGACAGATTCGTCACGAGGATGATGTCGGATGCGGCCGTCATCAGCATGCGGGCGCTCGTGGTCGGTTTCCATGCGAGCTATTCGCGTGACGACCGGAGCACCTGGGCCACACCGCGCAATCTACGCGAGCTGATCGTGGAGCGGTCCCTGGCCAGCCCGCGTCGCATGGACGACATGATCGCGCGCTTCCGACAGGCTCGGTACGTCGAGGTGGCGCCCTCGCCCATGGACCGCAGGGTCCGGGTCTTCACGCCGACCGAGCGGCTCCTCCAGCACGACCACGATCACCTGGCCGCCTACCATCGGTTCCTGCTCGAGCTGTTCCCGGGCGAGGGCTACGAATGGACGATCCGAGGCTGCCGCGACACGCAGCTTGCGATCCGGCGAACGGCCTTCAGGCGCCTGCCGCAGGCCATGGCCTTCATGCGTCACGCACCGATGATGATGTTCCTGGCGAGGGATGCCGGCTATCTCGCGTTCCTTCTGCTCGCCCATGCGCAGCTGGAAGGCCGGGAGCGCGATCTGTCCTTCAGCCGCATGTCCGCCGATCTCGGCGTCTCCCGCACGCACATCCGCAACCTGTTCGAGGAAGCGGAGGCGGCCGGTCTCGTTCGCCTGAGCCCCGGGAAGAAGCGCCCCGCCGAGATCACGCCCCAGCTCTGGGAGGCCTACGACAGCTTTCTCGCAGATGTTCAGGCCGACCAGCATGCGATCGCACGGGTCGCATTCGGCCGAGCGAGCTGATCGGCGCCCGGCCGCCCCGTTCTCGACCCGTCCTGGACACTCCTTTATCCAGGGCGCAACGACGCCGTCCTGTCCCGTGACGGCGATTGCCTGGAGGCTTCGTGGCGAACGCTTTCCCGCATGGAACCGTCCATCAGGCAGGCGAGGACCTGCAGGCCGCCCTGCTTTCGGATCCGAAGCTCTTCGCGCTCTGGGAAAGCCTGACGCCGCTCGGCCGGAACGAGTTCATCTGCTGGGTCGACGACGCGAAGCAGCCGGCGACCCGCCAGCGCCGCATCGCCCGGACCCGCGACGAATTGTTGGAAGGCAAGAAGCGGCCCTGCTGCTGGCCGGGCTGCATCCACCGCACCGACAAGCCCCCAGGCCGCTGGCAGCAGGCCGTCCTCTCCGCCCGGCGAGAAAAGAACGGCGCTTAGGCAGGCTTTGAGGCGACGCGACGTTTGCGCCGCTGCCGGTCAGACTACCGCCTAGCCAAATCCGAAGAGATGGTGGTGCGAGCAGCCCGGGTGCCTGCGCGGTCCAGGGCGGTTGCTCGTTCGGCGGCCGGCAAGCCTGCTCTCTCCCGCACGTCGATGCGCGGAAGCGTGACGGAGGTTGAGGCGCAAATGCGGGAGAGTGTTGAGTGACCGACTGCCCGTCCGCTCTCGACCCTTCTCGGAAGCTCAGGAGGTCCGCTTCTCGGCAGCCTGATCCCGCTTCGTCGCCTTCTGGCCGTCGGCAAAAGGTCGCTCTGAATCAGCTTTCAGAAGAAACGGGTTGCCTTCTCGGTTCTCCAGGAAAGTTGACGTGCCTCCAACACGACCTTGGTACTAAAAGAGACCAGGGCTGATTGCGTACACAGCCAATAAGTCTGGAACTGACAATCACGGCAGGGCTTGAGCCGAAGGAGCCGAGCTTCTTAGGCGCACTCAACTTGGCCGATGGCACGATAGTCAAAGACTATTCAAGCTATTTCGACGTTCCGAGCGCGCCATCACGGAGGATTCCATGAGGGCTCTCGTTTGGCACGGCAAGGAAGACATCCGCTGCGATACGGTCACCGATCCTTTCATCGAGCACCCGCGCGACGCGATCATCAAGGTGACAAGCTGCGCGATCTGCGGCTCGGACCTCCATCTTTTCCATAATCTGGTCCCCGCGATGCTGCCCGGCGACATCATGGGGCATGAGTCGATGGGCGAGGTCGTCGAGGTCGGCACAGCCGCGAAGGGCAAGCTCAAGAAGGGCGACCGCGTCGTGATCCCCTTCACCATCCAGTGCGGAGAGTGCGACCAGTGCCGGCGAGGCAACTTTTCGGTCTGCCAACGGTCGAACCGGAAGGGTGAGCTGGGCGACAAGGTGTTCGGCCACAGGACGGCGGGGCTGTTCGGGTACACGCACCTGACCGGGGGGTACCCAGGTGGGCAGGCCGAGTATCTGCGCGTCCCCTTTGCCGACACGACGCACGTCAAGGTGCCGGACGGCATCGACGACGAGAAACTGCTCTTCCTCTCTGACATCTTGCCCACCGGTTGGCAGGCCGCAGTCCAAGCTGACATTCAGCCCGGAGACACCGTCGCTGTCTGGGGATGCGGACCGGTCGGCCAGATGACGATCCGCTCGGCCATCCTCCTTGGCGCCGAGCAGGTCATCGCGATCGATTGTCTCCCGGAGCGGCTTTCCATGGCGGAGGCCGCGGGAGCGATCACCATCGACTTCACGCAGGAGAGCGTCGTCGAACGGCTGAACGAGCTGACCGGCGGCGAAGGCCCCCACAAATGCATCGACGCGGTCGGCACCGAGGCCCACGTCAATTTCGGTCAGCCGGACACCGTGCTCGACCGCGCCAAGCAGATGCTGATGGGCGAGAACGATCGGCCCCACGTTCTTCGCGAGATGATTTACGTGTGCCGACCCGCCGGCGTTATCTCGATCATCGGGGTTTATCTCGGGCTCGTCGACAAGATCCCGATGGGCCAGGCGATGAACAAGGGCCTGACCTTCCGCATGGCGCAGGCGCACGTGCCGCGATGGACGGGCGACCTCCTCCGCAGGATCGAGGACGGGCAGATCGATCCGTCCTTCGTGATCACCCACAAGGTCGACCTTTCGGACGGACCCGAGATGTACCGCACGTTCCGCGACAAGACGGACGGCTGCATCAAGGTCATGCTCCAGCCCTGAACGATCTAGCCGGAAGAGGTTTCGCCATGGCGCTCACGAACATCTCGCATATCGCTCGCTCCGAAGGGGATCCCCGGGTCGTGCGCAAGGGCCCAAGCTCAATGACGGAGCCGGACACGCTCGCACGGGCGCTCGGATGGCTCTCCATTGGAATCGGCGTCACCGAGCTGCTGGCCGCTGAGCGGCTCATGCGCATGCTCGGCCTACATGGGAAGGAAGGCCTGATCCGGGCTTATGGCGTCCGCGAGTTGGCAAGCGCGGTGCCGACGCTGTCGATCGACAAGGGCGTCGGCCTCGCGACGCGAATTGCCGGTGACGCGCTTGATCTCGCAACGCTCGCGACGGCGCTGCATCGGAGCAACCCCAAGCGGGACAACGCGGCGATCGCGACTGCGCTCGTCGTAGGGATCACGGCGCTCGACCTGATCGCCTATGTCGGCGTCAAGGCTGCACACCGCCGCGCGCCCGGGAGCGGACGTGACTACTCCGACCGCAGCGGCCTGCCTCGCGGGCAGCGAGCCTCACGCGGTCTCGCCCGCAAGGACTTTCAAATACCGGCCGACTATCGGGCAGAGGGTACGGTCGCGCCCAAAATCCCTGCTCTCGCATCCTGATTGAGCATCTCCTGTGAACCTCGAGCAGCAGGTCGGGGCGGCCCTCATGCTGCTCTTCCTGGCCGACATCTTCCTGACCGTCCTATACGCGCGGGCGGGGACCGGACTGCTCGCGCCCTCTTGGAACAGGGCGATCTGGTCTGCGCT
This sequence comes from Enterovirga sp. CN4-39, assembly GCF_049446235.1. NCBI lineage: Bacteria > Pseudomonadati > Pseudomonadota > Alphaproteobacteria > Hyphomicrobiales > Methylobacteriaceae > Enterovirga > Enterovirga sp. CN4-39. The sequence continues at coordinate 27,862 of NZ_JBMSEF010000008.1, forward strand.
CCGCACGGTGGCGGGGCCGCTCGGGAGACACCGCGGCGTAGTCTTATCGTTCGGCGGCCCCTTGATCGTCATCTCGCTCGTCTTTTTCTGGGCATCGGGAATGGCAATCGGGGCGGCGCTCGTCATCCAACCCGAGCTCGGCACCTCGATCCGGCCGTCGAGTGGCGACACCCCGACCGATTTCATCACCGCGCTCCTTGTCGCGGGCAACTCTCTGTCGATCGTCGGAAGCGGCGACTACTCTCCCCACACAGCGGGCACCCGCGTCCTCTTCTTCGTGAACTCGTTGATAGGTGCGTCGGTGCTGTCACTGGTGCTGAGCTACCTCGTCCAGGTCTATTCCGCGCTTCGCGAACGAAACGCCCTCGCTCTGAATATCCATTTGATGACGGGGAGCACGGGTGACGCGGCCGAGATGCTGGCTCGACTCGCACCAGGTGGAGATACCAGCAGCGCGACCAGCGAACTCGGCAACCTGGCGAGGTCCCTCGCAGCGACGAAGGAGGCGCATCATTTCTACCCGTTGCTGTTCTACTTTCGCTTCGAAGAGCCGCTGTATTCGGTGTCCCGCTTCAGCTTCGTCATTCTCGACCTCGTCACCTTGATCGAGTGCGCCGTGGAGGTGAATGCTCAGCTGGCCCGGTCGGCGCCGGTGGCCTCGCTGCGGCAGGGCAGCAGGCTTCTCCTGGAAACCCTGGACCGAAGCCTCCCCACTCCCACGAGATCGGCCGAGATCATTTCAAGAACCGACCTGCACGACAGTTACACCGCCGCGACCGAAACCCTTGAGAGGGACGGGATCAGGACCCGAGCGGGCGGAGGGGAGGCCTATGTCGCCGCACGCGCGGCATGGGAACCGCTGGTGCGACGCGTAGCGCCGGCACTCGGCTATACCATCGACGACATCGCCCGGCGAACCGTCCGGAGCTGAGCCAGCGCTCGAGGGAGGCCAGAGGAAATTCCGGTTCTGGGCAGGCCGCCAACTTCGGCTCACCACCCTTCTCCGACATTCACGCCGACATCGTTCGCCAATTCTGTACGCTCGGGCGTTCCTGCATCCTGGCGTGCCAAGCCATCAGAGCCTCGCATTCGTCCGGCAGGGTAATCTTGAGCAAAGCGGCAAAGATCATGCCCCCGACGAGCGTGATGTCCGCCATCGAGAAGCAATTGCCGGCAACGAAGGTCTGCCCTCGCAGGACGGCATCGAAGTACCGCATTCCTCGCAGGGCCTTGTCGCGCTGATACAATCCCCACTCGTGGTTTTGGTAGACTTCCACGTGGGGACCGAGACCGGGTGTGGCGTGGTGAAAATAGATGCTGATCGCGTCGAGAACCTCCAGTTCGGCGCGTTTGCTCATCATGTGAATGACGCCCTTCTCGCGGGGAGTTTTCCCCGTCAGCAAAGACCTGCCGTCGAGCGCGTCGAGGTACTCGGTTATAGCCGTGCATTCGGCGATGAGCGTGCCGTCGCCGAGTTCGAGCACAGGCAGCGTGCCGGAGTAGTTCTTCGCGCGGAACTCCTCCGTCTTGTGCTCGCCCTTTCGCAGATCAACCGAGACGAAGCGCGCCTGAGACTGCAAGCCTAGCTCCGCCAAGGCTATGCGAACGCGTGCTGGATAGGGGCCATTGTGCCAGTCGTAGATCGTCAGGGTCATTGATTTGGCTTCTGCTGATCGCATGGACTACAGGAACTTACGGCGTCGTGTCGGCCACCTCAAACAGGGAGGAGCCATCTCCCCGGAAGGGCTGATTCCCGCCCATCTCGGGCAGCGCCGACCCAATGCCTGTGCGCATGGTTCAGCGCGGCTTGGCTTTGGCTCGGCATTCGCCGATCGCCGCTCGGCTCCCCCCTACAGTACCCCATGCCGCCGAAACACATCCGCCAGCTTCGCGCCCACCGCGAGTTCGTCTCGGGTGGTGGTCTCGCTGTCGACCTTGGCGAGGGCGGTTGCAAAGGCTTCGGAGGCGGCGGAGGCGGGGATGATCACGACGCCGTCGGCGTCGCCGAAGACCCAGTCGCCCGGATGGACCAGGACGCCCCCGCATTCGACCGGCACGTCGGCCTCCATCATCTTGCCGCGGCCTTTTGAATCCAGCGGGCCGATGCCGCCGTGGAAGACCGGGAAGCCCGTGGCGCGGATGGCCCGGATGTCGCGGACGAGGCCGTCCGTGACGCAGCCTGCGGCGCCGCGGGCGCGGGCGGCGGTGGTCAGCAATTCGCCCCAGGGCGCGATGCGGTCGGTCGGCCCGCCGCAGGCGAAGACCGCGACGTCGCCTTCCTTGAGGTCGTCCACGAGGGCGATCTCGACGTCATAGGGGTTCTCGCCCTCGCGCACGGAATAGACCGGCATGTAGAGCCCGGTCCTGGCCCGCCCGAACAGGATGTGCGCCTCGTCCAGCGGCCGCACGAAGGGCCGCATGGCCTGGCTTCGAAACCCCATGCCGTCGAGAACGTCGGACAAGACGGCGGCATAGAGGCGCTTCTGGACATCGACGGGCAGCATGCGGGTCCTCCGATCGAACGTGGGCCGCAACCATTGTTGTTCCCGGCCGGAGGGGCCGCAAGGCGGTTTGGGGCGATGGGTGAAGCCTCACTGTCATTTCCGGCCGGAGGCGCCGGAGGCACCGGCGCTGGCAGGCGGTGCGCGCCATCCCTTGTAAGTCCGCCTTGTCCGGATCTGGCATGATGCCGATTGCGGTGGCAGGCGAGAGACCGGGCACCCTGAGGGACGCCAAGCCCATGGGAGAGCGCGCGTCATCGCCTGCCGTTCCATCGAGCCCGAACAGTCGCTTGGGCCGCGCGACGCGAAGCCCGCTCGCGCAAGGACGGGACAGGATGGACGCCATCGTAGTTGGGATCGACGTGTCGAAGGACCGGATGCACGTCGCGGTGCGACCAAGCGGGGAGGCGTTCGCCGTGGGGCGAGATGCCGAGGGGTTGGAGGTCCTGGTTGCCCGCCTGGCGCCTCTCTCGCCGATCGCTGTCGCCGTGGAGGCGGCCGGCGGGTACGAGACGGTCGTGGCCGCAAGCCTCGCGGCTGCGGGGCTCGCTGTTGTGGTCGTGAACCCCGCTCAGGTCAGGGCCTTCGCCCAGGCGCTCGGCCGACGCGCCAAGACGGACCCGATCGACGCCGCGGTGATCGCCCGGTTCGTCGAGGCAACCCGGCCCGAGATCCGCCCGCTGCGCGATGCCGAGACCCAGACCTTGGCCGACCTGGTCACCCGGCGCCGGCAGATCGTCGCCATGATGGTGGCCGAGCGGCAGCGGCAGAAGCGGCTGACGGACCGGCGCCTGCAGAAGAGCATCGCCCGCCTCCTCACCGCCCTTCAGAAGGAACTCTCGAGCCTGGAGACCGACATCGAGGATACCGTACGCGGCTCGCCCGCCTGGCGTGAGAGCGAGGATCTGCTCGCTTCCGTGCCGGGTGTTGGCAAAACCATTGCTCGGACCATGCTGGCCGAGTTGCCCGAGCTCGGTCGCCTTGACCGCCGCCAGATCGCGGCCCTTGCCGGCCTTGCTCCCTGGACCCGTCAGTCCGGTACCTGGAGGGGCCGGAGCTTCATTGGCGGCGGACGGGCCTCCGTGCGGGCTGTCCTCTTCACGGGAGCCATGGCAGCCGCCCGCTTCAATCCGCACCTCAAGGCCTTCAGGGATAAGCTGGTTCAGGCCGGCAAGCCCAAGCTCGTCGCCCTCGTTGCCGTCGCCCGGAAGCTCCTCACCGTCCTAAACGCCACCCTTCGCGACAGGCAGCCATGGCAACAGCAAGACGCTTGACCGCGAACACAGTCGCTCTCCCCGGCGGGGAGAGGGTCGGGGTGAGGGGGACCAACGCTGTCCGTAGAGCGTGCAGCCCCCCTCACCCGCCTTCGGGCTTCGCCCTGCGGCGACCTCTCCCCAGCTGGGGAGAGGTGACCCGCGGCGCCCGTCAGGTCTCGAGCGGCTTCAGCCCCCGCTCGATCTCCGCACGCCGCCCTTCCAGGAAGGGCGGCAGCGCGAGCTTCTCGCCGAGCTTGTCCATCGGCTCGTCGGCCGCGAAGCCCGGCCCGTCCGTCGCGATCTCGAACAAAATGCCGTTCGGCTCGCGGAAATAGAGGGAGCGGAAGTAGAAGCGGTCGACCGGCCCGCTTGAAGGTACCCGCTTTTGGCGGAGCTGGTCGGCCCAGGCCTCGTAATCCGCGTCAGGAATACGGAAGGCGACGTGGTGAACGCCGCCCGCGCCCTGGCTCGCGGTCGGCGCGTTCGGCTCGATGACGACATGCAGCTCCGCGGCCGGACCGCCTTCGCCCATTTCGTACACGATCACTGTCCTGTCCTCGATCCGGTATTCGCGGACGGGCTGCATCGCCATGAGCTTCTGCAGCACGACATCGGTCTTGCTCAGCTCCGGCACGCTGATCGTGATCGGCCCAAGGCCGCGGATCTGGTCCTCGGCCGGCACCGGGCTCTTCGCCCAGACATGGCCTTCGCCGCGGCCACCATCGTCAACGAGGCTGAGGCGCTGGCCCTCGGGATCCTCGAAGTCGACCGTAAGGCGGCCGTCGCGCTCCTCGATGCCGGCGTGGCGTATTCCAGCCTTTCCGAGCCGCTCCGTCCAGCGAGTCAGCGCGGCCGCACCCGATACGCGAAGGGCCGTCCTGACGATGCTGTTCGTCCCGCGCCGCTCGCGCGGGGCCGGCCAGTCGAAGAAGGTCAGGTCCGAGCCAGGAGTCGCAAGGCCGTCCGCGTAGAAGAGGTGATAGGCGGAGACGTCGTCCTGGTTCACGGTCTTCTTCACGAGCCGCATGCCCAAGACGCCCGTGTAGAAGGCGTGGTTGCCGGGCGCGTCTGTCGTGATGGCGGTGAGATGGTGAATGCCGGTGAGCTGCATGGGTTGGTCCCCGTGAGCCACGTCCTCCGGGACGAGCTCGATGGAGGGGACATGGCCACCGGGCATCCGCCGCCGCAAGGCACCGCCTGCAAGGGCTTTCGTGCACTCCTGCAAGGAAACGCGGCAGGCTAGATCCGCGGCACCTCCATGCCCCGCTGAACGGCCGGACGTGCACCGACTTCGGCGAGCCAGCGGTCTGTCGCGGGGCTTGGCTCGAAATCTGGCCCGGCACGCTCGCGCAGCTTGGCCTGCAGAGCCTTGGTCCAGGTGTAGGTCGAGATATCCGCGATGCTGTACTCGCCGGCCAGGTACGGCTCTTCCGAGAGCCGCCTCTCGAGCACGCCGAAGAGCCTGATCGCTTCCTTCGTGAAACGATCGATCGCAGCGGGGACCTTCTCCTCGGCCCGGAGTGCGAAATAGCTCCACTGCCCGAGCATGGGGGCGAGCCCCGCGACGGACCAGACGAGCCACTCGAGCGTCCGGTCCCGGCGCGGCCCGCCCATGGGCAGGAGCTTGCCCGAGCCTTCAGCCAAGTGGATCAGGATCGCGGCCGTCTCGAACACGACCCGCGGCGGGCCTGCCCCGCGGGCATCCAGGATGGCCGGGATCTTGTTGTTGGGCGAGATCTTGAGGAATGCCGGTTCGAACTGTTCACCCTTCCCGAGGTCGACCGGCCTCACCTCGTATTCGAGGCCGAGCTCCTCGAGCATGATCGACGCCTTGCGTCCGTTCGGTGTCGTCCAGGTATAGAGGGTGATCACGTCACCGCTCCGCGTGGTCTGTCCGGCCCTTTTCTACACCGCCCTGAAGAGAAGTCTCAGTCTCGCCGGACGCGTCCGGCTTCGTGCGGACCTTGGGCATGAGACGCGGCGCGTCTGTTCTCTTGCCAGCATCCCGCATCGTACCCTGGCCCTGCCCGGGCTGGTTGTTCGCGGTGTTGCTGGTCACGCCCATGGCGACTCACTCCTCAGCCAGTGCCCGGATCGACGTCTCCGCCCTGCGGCGAGCCGCTCGGAAGCGCGCCCGAGCCTGGCGTGGATTCATCACGCCGGTTCTCGGCGCTCGGGCTGGACGAACCGGAATCCCGCCTTCCCGAATGAGAGCCGGTCCCGCCCGTATCCGGAACGGAGCGCGAGCCAGTCGTCTGCCCCTCCTTGGACGAGCGGTCGCCCGCTTCGGGTTTTGCGGAGGCGGACTTCTCCGAGGGACGTGCCGCGCCGGCCGCGGCTGCGTCCTCGTGATTGCCGTAGCCGGCATTCGCCATCTCGCTCTCCCTGAAACTGACATGGGTCAACTCCAGGGAAGCGAGATCGTTGCGCTCGGATCAGCGCGCGGCGATCACCGCGATCTCGACCTTGAACTGAGGCGCGGCGAGCTGTGCCTGGACGGTGGCGCGAGCCGGCGAGCAGCCTTCCGCGACCCAGCCGTCCCACACGGAATTCATCTCGGCGAAGGTTGCAATGTCGGTCAGCCAGATATTGGCCGAGAGCAGCTTCGTCTTGTCCGTGCCGGCCTTAGCCAGAAGCGCATCGATGATGCCCAGGATCTCGCGCGTCTGCTCGCCGACGCTGCTGCCTGCCGTCTTATCCGCTACCTGGCCCGCCAGATACACGGTGTTCCCGTGCACAACCGCCTTGCTCATGCGGGGGCCGCATTCGATCCGCTCGATGCTCATTCGATCCTTCCTCGGCCGCGAAGGGCGGCGATGCCCTCCTAGCGTCTCGCTTCCAAAGAGTCAGGAGCGGCGCGGTCCTACCAGAGAGTTGCCTTGAGGCGACCGGGATAGGCCTGGTCGATCGCCTCCGCATCCATGCGGCCGGCCGTGCAGGCTTTCAGGATGCGGCCGGGGCTCGGGAGCGAGTTGCGCTCGACATGCCGGGACGGGTCCCAGAGCTGGGACCGCATGATCGCTTTCGCGCATTGGAAGTAGACCCTGTCGATCTCCACCACGAGCACCGAACGCGGCGCCTGGCCCTCGACCACGAAACTCGCCAGCAGCTCAGGATCCACGGAGATCCTCGCCCGCCCATTGACCCGGATCGTTTCCCCGCAGCCGGGAATGAGAAACAGGAGCCCGACCCGCGGATCGTGCAGGATGTTGCCCAGCGTATCGACCCGGTTGTTCCCGCGCCGGTCGGGGATCATGAGCGTGCGGTCGTCGACGATGCGTACGAAACCCGGTGCGTCGCCGCGCGGCGTGCAGTCGAGCCCGTCGGGACCGGCGCTCGCGATCGTCAGAAAGGGCGAGGCCTCGATGAACACCCGATATTCGGGAATCAGCCGGTCGAGTTCCTTGTAGACCGCATTCTCGCTTGGCTCGCCGTAGAGGCCGTGCAGTGTTTCGGGCGAGGTGATTTCGGTCGGTGCGGCCATCTTCGAAGCTTGGGCAAGAACCCCGCTGCGGTCAATTTTTTCCAAGCTTGACCGTCGGCGTGCAACTCCGCCGCATCCGAGGCGTTGCACGGGCGTCTCAGCAGCCGGAGCGCGCGACGATGGGTATCATTTGGACGATCATTCTGGGTTTCATCATCGGCGTCGTTGCCAAGTTCCTGATGCCAGGTCGCAACGAGCCTCAAGGCTTCATACTGACGACCATCCTCGGCATCGTCGGCATGTTCGTCGGAACTTGGCTTGGTCAGCTCGTCGGCTGGTACGGCCCGAATGATGGAGCCCGGTTCATTGGCGGCGTCGTCGGCGCGATCGTCGTGCTGTTCATCTACGGGCTGATCGCCGGGCGGTCGGCGTCCCGCCCGATGGTATGACATCGGCGCCGTCGGTGTAGGGCCGACGCAACGCCGGAAAATGAAGCCGCCCGGCATCCCGGGCGGCTTTTTTCATGCCTGGGGGTGATCGCCCGAGATCGCGGCCTTTGCCGGGCAGTGACCGGTCGCGCCGCGGATTGCGAGCGCCACGCCGGCAACGAGGGCGACAAGGCTCAGCAGCTTGTTCGGGCGCGGCTTCGCGGCGACGGCGGCGAGCGCCAATCCGCCGACCACCGACACGCTCCGCTCGGTGAAGGACAGGTTCTGCTCGCCCGAGAACAGGTGCTGGGCTTCCTCGATCACGGCATTCGGCATGGCTTTGAGCTCCTCGCGCCGCAGCATGCGGCGGTGATGGAGCGTGAACCGGCCAGACCGGGTCCCGTTCCCGCATCGTTGCCAGGGCGGAGCTGCCGGAGTGCAGCACCACCGAACCTCGCAGAGACCGGGTCGCCGTCGCGGTCCAATCAGGGCAAGATGCGCTCCGGGCAGAGGGAGCACGGGTGCGGATGATCAGGGTCGGAATTGGCGGCTGGACCTTCGCTCCCTGGTGCGGAACCTTCTACCCCAAGGGCCTGCCGCATGCCCGCGAGCTGGAGCATGCGAGCCGGCATGTCACCGCCATCGAGATCAACGGCACCTTCTACCGCACCCAATCGCCCGAGAGCTTTCGCAAATGGGCGGCCGAGACGCCGGAGAACTTCGTCTTCTCCGTGAAGGGCCACCGGTTCGTGACCAACCGCAAGAGGCTCGCCGAGGCGGGCGACGCGGTCGAAACCTTCATCGGCTCCGGCGTGCTGGAACTCGGCGACAAGCTCGGCCCGCTGCTCTGGCAGCTGGCCCCGACCAAGAAGTTCGAGCCGGAGGACATCGACGCCTTCCTCCGGCTCCTGCCGAAGGAGCGCGGCGGCCGCCCGCTCCGGCATGCGCTCGAGGTCAGGCACGAGACCTTCCTGACGCCCGACCTCATCGAGATCCTGCGGCGGCACGGGGTGCCGGTCGTCTTCGCCGAGTCGGACGACTATCCGGCGATCGCCGACCCCGTCGGCGACTTCGTCTACGCACGCCTCCAGCGCTGCCGCGAGGCGGAGCCGGACGGCTATTCCCCGGCCGAGCTCGATCTCTGGGCCGGGCGGGCCAAGGCCTGGGAGCGGGGCGAGGCGCCGGAGGGGCTGCCCTCGCTCTCGAATACGGCCCCGGAGACGACGAAGCGGGACGTCTTCATGTTCTTCATCGCGGGCGACAAGGTCCGCGCCCCGATGGCCGCGCAGGCGCTGCTGAAGCGGCTCCAGCCGCCTGCTTGACACGGCAGGGCCGCCGGGCGGACGCTCCGGCCAGCGCATCCCGGAACGCGGATGCGGCGACGGGCAGGCCGGCCTGTCGGCAGGCCGGGAGCGGGGCGCACCCGCATCGCCTCGCTCATCTCCACCCTGCCCGGGAACGGGAGGAGGAGAGCCATGTCGACTTACATCGTGCTGTCGAACTGGACCGACCAGGGCCTTCGCGCCGTGAAGGATTCGGCGAAGCGCCTCGATGCCACCCGCAAGGCCGCGGAAGCGCTCGGCGGCAGCATCAAGGCCTTCTACCTGACGATGGGCGAGTACGACATGGTGCTCGTCGCGGAGGCCCCGGACGACGCCACCTTCGCGCGCTTCATGCTGGAGCTCGCCATGATGGGCAATGTCCGCACCCGCACCCTGAAGGCGTTTCCGGAGGCGGCCTACCGGGAGATCATCGCGTCCTTCTCGTGACCTCGAACCGCCCCGCCGCTCGCACCGGCGAAAGCCGGTGCCCCGCGCGGAGCTGTGGATCCCGGCCTGCGCCGGGATGAGCGGAAAGCCTCAATGCCGGAGGCCGGGCGCCTCCTGGCCGGTGCGGGCGACATATTCGGTGTAGCCGCCGCCATAGAGGTGCGGGCCCTCGTCCGTCAGCTCCAGCACGCGGTTCGACAGCGCGGCGAGGAAGTGCCGGTCGTGGCTGACGAACAGCATGGTGCCCTCGAAATTCGATAAAGCCCCGATCAGCATCTCCTTCGTGGCGATGTCGAGGTGGTTGGTCGGCTCGTCGAGCACCAAGAAGTTCGGCGGGTCGTACAGCATCTTGGCCATCACGAGCCGCGCCTTCTCGCCGCCCGACAGCACGCGGCAGCGCTTCTCGACGTCGTCGCCCGAGAAGCCGAAGCAGCCGGCGAGCGCCCTGAGCGACCCCTGGCCGGCCTGCGGGAAGGAATCCTGCAGCGTCTCGAACACCGTGCGCTCGCCTTCGAGCAGGTCCATGGCGTGCTGCGCGAAATAGCCGAGCTTGACGCTCGCCCCGATCGACACCGATCCTTCGTCCGGCTCGGTCGTCCCTGTGACGAGCTTCAGCAGGGTCGACTTGCCGGCCCCGTTCACGCCCATCACGCACCAGCGCTCGCGCCGGCGGATGCCGAAATCGAGCCCCTCGTAGATGATCCGCGAGCCATAGGCCTTGTGCACGCCCTTCAGGCTCACGACGTCGTCGCCCGACCGCGGCGCCGGGGGAAAATCGAACGCCACGGAGACGCGCCGCTTCGGCGGCTCCACGCGCTCGATCTTGTCGAGCTTCTTCACCCGGCTCTGCACCTGCGCGGCATGCGAGGCGCGCGCCTTGAAGCGCTCGATGAAGGCGATCTCCTTGGCCAGCATCGCCTGCTGGCGCTCGAACTGCGCCTGTTTCTGCGCCTCGGCGAGCGCGCGCTGGCCCTCGTAGAACTCGTAATTGCCCGAATAGGTCGTGAGCTCGCCGCCCTCGATCTCGATGATCTTGGTCACGACGCGGTTCATGAAGGCGCGGTCGTGCGAGGTCATCAGCAGCGCGCCGTCGAAGCCCTTGAGGAAGCTCTCGAGCCAGATCAGGCTTTCGAGGTCCAGGTGGTTCGACGGCTCGTCGAGCAGCATCACGTCCGGCTTCATCAGCAGGATGCGGGCGAGGGCGACGCGCATCTTCCAGCCGCCCGAGAGCGCCCCGACATCGCCGTCCATCATCTCCTGGCTGAAGGAGAGCCCGTCCAGCACCTCGCGGGCCCGGCCCTCGAGCGCGTAGCCGTCCAGCTCCTCGAACCGCGCCTGCACCTCGCCGTAGCGCTCGATGATCGCGTCCATCTCGTCGGCCCGCTCGGGATCCGCCATGGCGGATTCGAGCTCGCGCAGCTCCGCCGCGACCGCGCTCACCGGCCCCGCGCCCTCCATCACCTCCGCGACGGCGCTGCGGCCGGACATCTCGCCGACATCCTGGCTGAAATACCCGATCGTGATGCCGCGATCGGCCGAGACCTGCCCCTCGTCCGGCGGCTCCTCGCCCGTGATCATGCGGAACAGGGTGGTCTTCCCGGCGCCGTTCGGCCCGACGAGCCCGACCTTCTCGCCCCGCTGCAGCGCGGCCGAAGCCTCGATGAAGACGATCTGCTTCCCGTTCTGCTTACCGATCCTGTCGAGACGTATCATTCTTGCGGTGCTTCAGGTTCCGAGCTGTTGCGGGGTCACTAGGCGAGATGCTGCAACTGCGAAAGGGGAGGGGATGCCGCGTATCCCTCCCCCCGCTCGACCTCCGCCCCGCCCACACCGGCGAAAGCCGGTGGCAGGGGCTGAGGCGTGGCTGGATCCCGGCTTCCGCCGGGATGAGCGGAGAGGTGGCAGACGGCTGGATTGCTTCGGTACGCTCGCAAAGACGAGCCCGACCGCGCCGCCGCGCTCCGACTGCCAGCCCCGGTACCTCCAGCGCCTCCGGCCGGGAATGACATGATGCGCTACGTCATCCCCGGCGGCCCGTGAGGCTCCACTATCATCCCCGGCGCCCGCGCACAGCGGGGAAGGGGATCGAGCCAGCCCGGGCCGCTGCGCACCCTCTCCCGTGCGGGACCGTTGCGATACCTCGTGTTGGGGTTCAGGGTTCAGCGGGCGAGCAAGGAGCCGGGTCGTTCCCCTCCGCGCGTGCCCCCGCTGAGCTCTCGTGGATCGTCCTGCTGGCGATCCGTGCCCGTCATGCGGGCGCGAGAGCGACCCACCGGCGCATGTTGAAGGCGATGGCCGCAAGGGTGACTTGGGCGCTGGCCTTGAGGAGGCCGATGTACCGGATGGCGGTGAGCCCCATCCGACGCTTCCATGTCGCGAAGGTCGTCTCGACGCCTGAACGGGTCCTGGCGACGAGGCGGTTGTAGCGCTTCTGGGACCGCAGTTCAGGATTGTGCTTGTTGGGCCGGCGCGCGAGACGGGCCTTGACGCCCCGGGCCCGCAGGGCCGCGGCGCGGGCATGGGTGTGATAGGCGGCATCCGCCCACACGGCCCGCTCGTCGCCGCGCACGAGAGCATCAGCGGGCGTGGTGTCGTTGATGTTGGCTGGTGTCGTGAGGACCGAGCGGATGAGGCCCGAGCCCTCGTCCACGCCGACATGGGCCTTGTAGCCGAAGCAGTAGCCGGGCTTCCCGCTGCGCCGGGCATAGCGGGCGTCCGGATCGGTGACGCGGCCGTCCCGCGAGGGCGGCTCGGAGGCTTGGGTGTCGATCAGGGTCGCATCCAGCATGGTGCCCCGCTTCAGCATCAGCCCGGCCGCGTCGAGCTGCCGGTCAAGTTCGGCGAAGAGCTCCTTCAGGCATCCTGCCTCGATCAGGCGAAGACGGAAGCGGCACAGCGTCGCGTGGTCAGGCACGCCGTCGGCCAGGGCGAGGCCGACAAAGCGGCGGAACGACAGCCGATTCGCCAAGGCCTCCTCCAGGCCCGCATCCGACAGCCCATACAGCGACTGCAACAGTAGGGCCTTGAACATCACCAGCGGCTCGTAACCCGGACGGCCGGGACCCCGATCGCGAAACCCGGCGAGACGGGCCTCGAACCCCGACCAGTCGACCAAAGCCAACAGCCGGTCCAGCCGACCCGGCCGCGCCCGATCCGGCAGAAGCGCATCCGCAAAGCTCATCTGACCCGTGCGCTTCGCCGACATCCCGAAACTCCCGCTCACAGCAGAGAATCACGATGGGAGGATTTTGCAACGGTCCCGTGCGTGGGAGAGGGTCGGATGCGCAGCATCCGGGGTGAGGGATGGACCTTTGTTGGATGAAGCGAGGCCGTATTGCCGTTGCGGCAAGGAGATCGATCCGGCCGCAGCACAACCCTCACCCAGCCGCTTTCGGCGTCCGACCCTCTCCCCGCCGGGGAGAGCGACTGTGTTCGCGATCAAGCGTCTTGCTGTTGCCATGGCTGCCTGTCGCGAAGGGTGGCGTTAAGGACGGTGAGGAGCTTCCGGGCAACGGCAACGAGGGCGACGAGCTTGGGCTTGCCGGCCTGAACCAGCTTATCCCTGAAGGCCTTGAGGTGCGGATTGTAGCGGGCGGCTGCCATGGCTCCCGTGAAGAGGACAGCCCGCACGGAGGCCCGTCCGCCGCCAATGAAGCTCCGGCCCCTCCAGGTACCGGACTGGCGGGTCCAGGGAGCAAGGCCGGCAAGGGCCGCGATCTGGCGGCGGTCAAGGCGACCGAGCTCGGGCAACTCGGCCAGCATGGTCCGATCCCAACTACGATGGCGTCCATCCTGTCCCGTCCTTGCACAAGCGGGCTTCGCGTCGCGGCCCAAGCGACTGTTCAGGTCCGATGGAACGGCACGCGATGACCCGCGCTCGCCCACGGGCTTGGCGTCCCTCAGGGTGCCCGGTCTCTCGCCTGCCACCGCAACCGGCATCATGCCAGATCCGGACAAGGCGGACTTACAAGGGTGGCGCGTAACGCTTGTTCACAAGCGCTTGATAGCGGCTCCCGCTACGCTTGCTCCCCCTGGATGGCCCGCTTAAGTGAGGGAACATTCAGCGAACGTACGATGGACGAGCGGCTCACGAGGAAACTTCGCATCCTGGCCGATGCGGCGAAATACGACGCCTCCTGCGCCTCCTCGGGCGCGCCGAAGCGCTCGGCCGGGCGCGACGGGATCGGGTCCACCAACAAGATCGGGATCTGCCATTCCTACACGCCTGACGGGCGGTGCGTGTCTCTGCTGAAGATCCTGCTAACGAACTACTGCCTGTTCGACTGTGCCTATTGCATCAACCGCCGTTCCTCCAACGTGGAGCGGGCGCGCTTCTCCGTGCAGGAGGTCGTGGACATCACGATCGCCTTCTACAAGCGCAACTACATCGAGGGACTGTTCCTCTCCTCCGGCATCATCCGCTCGCCGGATTATACGATGGAGCAGCTGGTGCTGGTCGCGAAGACGTTGCGGCAGCAGCACGGCTATCGGGGCTACATTCATCTCAAGACCATTCCCGAGGCGAGCCCCTGGCTGATCGAGCAGGCCGGCCTCTGGGCGGACAGGCTCTCGGTCAATCTCGAGCTGCCGACCGACGAGGGCCTGAAAAGCTTCGCGCCCGAGAAGCAGGCCGGGACCATCAAGGCCGCGATGGGCCAGATGCGCGAGCGCATCGACGAAGCCAAGGCCGAGAAGCGTTCCTTCTCGCCGGCCGGGCAATCGACACAACTCATCGTCGGGGCGGACGCGGCGAGCGATGCGGACGTGCTGCGCACCACGGCTAACCTTTATGACCGCTACGCGCTCCGGCGCGTCTATTTCTCGGCCTTCAGCCCTATCCCGGACACGACGTCGAAGCTGCCGGCCAAGGCGCCTCCCCTGCAGCGCGAGAACCGGCTGTATCAGGCAGACTGGCTGCTGCGGCACTACGAGTTCGAGGTCGAGGAGATCGCCTCCGCGACCGAGGGCGGCATGCTCGACCTCGAGGTCGACCCGAAGCTCGCTTGGGCGCTGAAGAATAGGGAGCGCTTTCCGGTCGACGTGAACAAGGCGGATCGCGAGATGCTGCTGCGGGTGCCGGGCCTCGGGGCGCGCGCGGTGGACAAGATCGTCAAGGCGCGCCGGCACACGACCCTTCGGCTGGATGATTTGAAGCGGCTCTCGGGCGCCCTGAAGCGGAGCTTGCCCTTCCTGATCGCGGCCGACCACCATCCTGCCGGCACGACGGACCAAGCCGACCTCCGCGCCCGGCTCGTTCAGCCCGCGGCCGAACAGTTGGCCTTGTTCTGATGCGCGAGGTTGCCCTCCAGCCCGGCGCCGATCTCGACGGTTTTCGCCGGGCCGCCCGGTCGCTGGTTGCCGGGGACTTCGCACCGGGCGAGGTCGCCTGGAGCACGGCCGAGCCAAACCTGTTCGGGGCCGAGCCGATGACGGAGCCTGGGCCGGATGCACCGCCACTTCGCCTGCCGCGCGCACTCGCCGAGCTGGTCGAGGAGGTCGTGCCGCACAGCGATCCGGAGCGCTATGCCCTTCTGTACGATGTGATCTGGCGCGTTGCCCATGGCCAGCGCGGATTGCTGGAGATCGGGAGCGATCCGGTCGTTCATCGCCTCGATCTGATGCGGAAATCGGTCCGGCGCGACATCCATAAGATGCACGCCTATGTGCGCTTCCGGCAGCTCGACACGGCTCCCGGCGAGCCCGAGCACTACGCCGCCTGGTTCGAGCCCGACCACTTCATCCTCGAAGCGGCGACCCCGTTCTTCGTCGAGCGCTTCCGGGCGATGCGTTGGAGCATCGTCACGCCGATCGGGACGGCCGTTTGGGACGGGCACAAGCTCCGCTTCGGACCGCCGGGCACCCGGGCCGATGTGCCGGCAGACGATAAATTCGAATCGGGTTGGACCGGCTACTACGAATCCACCTTCAACCCGGCCCGCGCCAATCCGAAGCTGATGCAGCAGCACATGGCGAAGAAGTACTGGCGCAACATGCCGGAGGCCCAGGCGATCCCGAACCTCATCCGATCCGCCTCCTCGCGCGTTGAGCGGATGCTGGAGGAGGAGCCGACGGTGCCGACCAAACGCATGCCGGAAGGTGCGCTCGCCGCCATGATGGATCAGGCGCCTACCAACCTCGCGGAGCTCAACGCCATTATCAAGGCGTCCGGCCCGCTCGTGCCGGGCGCGACGCAGGCGGTCGTCGGCGAGGGTCCGGAGCATGCGGGCATCGTCTTTGTCGGCGAGCAGCCCGGAGACGAAGAGGACGTCCAGGGCCGGCCTTTCGTAGGCCCGGCCGGGCGGCTGCTCGACCGAGCCCTGGGCGAGGCAGGCATCGAGCGCAAGGACGTGTACCTCACGAATGCCGTGAAGCATTTCAAGTTCGAGCAGCGCGGCAAGCGCCGCATCCATGCGAAGCCCACGGCCGGCGAGGTCAGTCATTACCGCTGGTGGCTGATGCGCGAGCTGGAGCTGATCGAGCCGAAGCTCGTGGTGGCGCTCGGCGGGACGGCAGTGCTGGCGCTGACCGGCAAGCAGGTTCCGATCACGCGCGCCCGGGGCCCGGCGAAGCTGCTCGAGGATTTCCAGGGCTACATCACCGTGCACCCATCGTACCTGCTGCGGCTGCCGGACGAGGATGCGAAGCGGAGCGCCTATTCGAGCTTCGTGGACGACATGCGCCGCATCCGGGAACTCGGGAAGGCGGAGCGGCCCCGTCTGGCGGCGGAGTAGCTAGCCGTAGCGGTGCAACTCCGCCCCATGCCGCTTCAACCAGCGCTCGGCCTCTTCGGTTTGCGGGCAGAGGGCCTTGAGCAGCGTCCAGAACCGGTTCGAGTGGTTCAGCTCCTTCAGGTGCGCCACCTCGTGCGCAGCGAGATAATCAAGCACGAAGGGGGGCGCCATGATGAGCCGCCAGGAGAAGCTCAGGGTGCCGGTCGAGGAGCACGAGCCCCATCGGCTTTTCGTGTCCCGAATCGCGATCCGCCGCGCCGGGATGCCGAGCGCGCCGGTGTGCTTTGCGACCGCCTCGCGCAGGTCCTTGCCAGCCTCGCTGGTCAGGTAGCGCCTGACGCGGCCCGGTATCGCCTCGCTGAACCCGGAGACGAGGAGGACAGGCCCGAGCTCCGCGTCGACCTCGGCCTTCACGAGCGCGCGCATGCCCGGCCTGTGCTCGATCCGATGGGGGATGCCCCGGACAGGCACAGCGGATCCGGGTACGAACCCGACCCGTTCGGGCACGCGGGCGATCCGTGCCGCGATCCAGCCGCCATGCGCCTCCGCGAAGGAACGGGCCGACGCGAAGGTGACATGCTCGGGAACCGTCAGCACGACTTGGCCGGTGGCACTCGACACACGCAGCGTAAGGCGGCGAAGGCCTGGCCGGCGACGCAGCGCCACTTCGAAGCGCTGGCCGGCATGGTCCACGTCGATTGCGGAAGGCTCGGCCGTCCGGGTGCGGCGGAACAGAAGCGGCATGCCCCTGCCTGCCTGCTCGGCAGCGATTTGTCAGCTCCGCCGGGCGGCGCAGCCCTCGTTAAGCCACAGGAACGAGAGCGGCCCGGCGCGCGCGGGGAGCCTTTACGACGGCCGGGCGCCGTTCATGCGTCGCGATGAAATCGCAAATCCGCGGGGCGATCTCCGACCGGAACCGAGATCCGTTGAAGACGCCGTAATGCCCCACGCCTTTCTGGAGGTAGTACACTTTCCTGTCGGCTGACAGGTTGGGAGTGAGCTCGAGCGCTGCCTGGGTCTGGCCGACGCCGGAAATGTCGTCCTTCTCGCCCTCGACGGCCATGATGGCGCAGCGGCGGATCGCAAGGAGATCGACCGGATCGCCACGGTGGAGCAGTTCACCCTTCGGAAGCTCGTGATCCACGAACACCTTTGCGACCGTCTGGAGGTAGAACTCCGCCGTGAGGTCCATCACGGCGAGGTACTCATCATAAAAGTCGCGGTGCTTCTCCGCAGCGTCGCCGTCTCCGTGCACGAGATGGTTGAACATATCCCGATGCGCCGTGATGTGGCGATCGAGGTTCATGGCCATGAACCCCGAGAGCTGGAGAAACCCCGGATAGACCTGCCGGCCGAAACCCGGATAGCCGAACGGGACCGTGTGGATGCAGTGGCGCCGGAACCACTCGACGCCCCGCTTCTCGGCAAGCTGGTTCACGGCCGTGGGGGAGCGGCGGGTGTCGATTGGCCCACCCATGACGGTGAGGGAGCGCGGTATCGCCGGCTCGTCCTCTGCCTCCAGGCGGGCGACCGCAGCGATCGCCGGCACGGATGGCTGGCAGACGGCCATCAGATGGAGGTCCGGACCCAGGTCCCGGCACATATCCATCACGTAGTCGATGTAGTCGTCGAGGTCGAAGCCGCCCTCAGCGACCGGCACCATGCTGGCGTCGGTCCAATCGGTGATCATGACCTCGTGCGTCGGCAGGAATGCCTCCACCGTGCCGCGGAGCAACGTAGCGTAGTGGCCGGACATCGGGGCGATGATCAGGAGCTTCGGCTGACGGACCGGTTTTGCCGTCGGGCCGCGCCGGAACGCGATCACGCGGCAGAATGGCCGCGACCAGATCACCTCCTCGGAGACAGGCACACGTTCGCCCCCCACGAGGGTCGAACCCAGCCCGAAATCCGGCTTCGCGTAGCGGCGCGTCGTGCGCTCGAACATCTCGCAGGCCGCCGCGACCGTGCGGCCAACGGGCGTATAGGTCAGCGGATTGGCGGGATTGTTCAGGGCGAGACGCGCGAGGTCGGAGGCAGCCCTGGCCGGAGCCAGGATGGCATGGGCGGCATCGAACCAGTAATAGGCGAGGTCCATCGACACTCCTGAACCCGGGCCGGCTGCCTGAAGCGGGCCGAGCGTCAACCCAAAGTCACAATTGCGGTTCCTTAGATCCTACGCGGCGCTGCCTTTCTTCAAGGTGAACTCACCACGATCATTGGGCATAACGCTAGCGGCACAGGCTGGTGGGCGCGGGTTTCAGTGCCCATGTTGTCCTGCAGCCTCACTCTTTGGTTCTAGCTCTCGCTGAACGGCGAGGAATTTGGTTGTGCCGAGCCTGATCACAAACCCGCCGGAGCATCCTGCGACAGGCGCCATCGGCCGGGATGCTCGCCGGCTCAAGCTCGACACGCTTGTGCGGCTGCGCTGGCTCGCGGTCGCGGGCCAGTCGGCGGCGGTCGCCTTCGTCCATTTCGAGCTGGGGTACAAGCTGCCCTTTGCGCTCTGCCTGGCCGTGATTGCCCTGGCGGCTCTCGTGAACCTCTGGCTGGGCCTCAAATGGCCGGCCAGCCACCGGCTGGGCGAGGACCTCGCGACCTTCCTCCTCGCCTTCGACATTTTGCAATTGGCGGCGCTGCTCTACCTCACCGGCGGTCTTCAGAACCCCTTCGCAATCCTGTTCCTCGCGCCGGTTCTCATCTCGGCGGCCGCGCTCCCGCCCGCCCGCACAGTCGGACTCGGCCTCCTGGCGGCGGCCTGCGCCACCCTGCTCCTCTTTTATCACTACAAGTTGCCCTGGAACCCCGCCGACGGCTTCGAGCTACCCCGTCTGTATGTGGTCGGGGTGTGGAGCGCGATCCTCCTCGCCATCGCGTTCACCGGCGCTTTTGCCTATCGGATCGCCGAAGAGGCGCGCCAGCTCTCGGCTGCCCTCGCCGCCACCGAACTCGTCCTCGCCCGCGAGCAGCACCTGTCACAGCTCGACGGGCTGGCCGCCGCTGCCGCTCACGAGCTCGGGACGCCGCTAGCCACTATTGCGCTCGTCTCCAAGGAGCTCGATCTCCAGGCTCCCGAGGGCAGTGCCCTCAAGGAGGACACGAGCCTCCTCCGTGAGCAGGTCGAGCGCTGCCGGTCGATCCTGTCCAAGCTGACTTCCCTCGGCGACGAAGAGGGAGGGTTCCTCGAAAGCATGACGCTCCGCCATCTGATCGAGGAGGTCGTCAGTCCCGAACGGTCGCTCGGAGTCGACATCGAGGTCGTGTGCTCGGGTGAAGGCCCAGAGCCCGTCAGCCGGCGCTCGCCGGGGCTTCTCTATGGCCTGGGCAATCTCGTCGACAATGCCGCCGACTTCGCGGAGAGCCGTATCGAGATCCGGGCGCACTGGACCCCGCACGAAGTGGCCGTCGAGATCCGGGACGACGGGCCGGGCTTCCCGCCGGAGATCCTGCTGAGGCTGGGCGAGCCTTATGTCACAACTCGCGGCCGCGAACGTTCGCAGGATCCCGAAAGCGGCTCCGGCTTGGGCCTTGGGCTCTTCATCGCGAAGACGCTGATCGAGCGGTCGGGAGGGCAGCTGACGCTGTCCAATGCTGCGCCCCCGGATCGAGGCGCCATCGCTCGCATTGTCTGGCTCCGGACGAGCTTCGAAGAGAAATCAGCAATCACAACAACGGGATCGACGGCTGCCCCCCTAAAAGAAGTCGAGATCGTTTCTATATAGAGGGAACCAAAAGCCCCGATCGAGGATCGTAACGTGGCTCACCCACAGATCGCCATGAACGAGAGCAACGCTCCTATGTCGGCTCTCACAGAAAACTCCCTTCTTCTCGTCGATGACGATCGCGCGTTTTCGACCCGGCTGGCCCGCGCCATGGAGGCTCGCGGCTTCGAGGTGCGGGTCGCGGAAAGCGTCGCGGAGGGCGTAGCCCTGATCGAGGAGAAGGCTCCGGCCTACGCGGTCATCGACATGCGCCTGGCCGACGGGAACGGTCTCGACGTGATCGCGCGCCTCAAGGAGCGCCGTCCCGACGCGCGCGGGGTCATCCTGACGGGTTACGGAAATATCGCGACCGCCGTGACGGCCGTGAAGCTCGGCGCCTTCGACTATCTCGCCAAGCCTGCGGACGCGGATGAGATCCATGCCGCCCTGAAGGCCGAGCCGGGCGAGCGCGCCAGCCCGCCCGAGAACCCGATGTCGGCCGATCGTGTCCGCTGGGAGCATATCCAGCGCGTGTACGAGCTGTGTGGCCGGAATGTTTCCGAGACCGCCCGTCGGCTCAACATGCACCGCCGGACGCTCCAGAGGATCCTGGCCAAGCGCGCCCCGCGCTGAAAGCCGGCAGCTCAGTCCATCCAGCCGGTCGCGCCGGCTGGATCTACGAGCCCGTGGTGGCGGTTCGCGGCTGCGTGCGCAAAGCGGAGCAGAACCGCCTTTCGCCGGGCGGCTGCCATTCGGTGCTCGGGCGCCTCTCTGATCAGAGCGGCTCCGTACCCGTCCGCCACGATAAGTCCCGCTCCCTCCGGGAGCACCTCGGTCGGGAAGCGGTCGCTGACTGCGAAGAAGAGCCGGTCGCAGAATTCCCGGTAATCCGGCCACTTCGCGTCGGCGCGAAAATCCGCGAGCGAGGATTTCACTTCCAGGATCCAGACGCAGCCATCCTGGCCGATCCCGACGATGTCGGCTCGGCGGCCGGAGGCCAGCGTGAGTTCCGTGACCGAGGCATATCCCATCCCCGACAGGAGCCGCCGCGCACCGGTGCAGATGGCGAGTGCGGCGGGTGATTGCCGCCCGTCGCTTGGGACTGTGAGGGTATCGCTGTGTAGCGCAAGGGCCATGGCGCGTTCTGGTCTGTTCACGATTCGTTTATGGCATCCTGTATCCGGTCGGCGCGAGTGTCACGGCCGGAGACCAGTTTTCGGGCGGTTCGCCCGTTGCCGTGGGAGCGCACCCTGTCTAACCTGACAGGAAGTCGAGGTCAGGGCGCGGTATGGAGCGCGATCCGGTTCGTTTCGTCTGGCGGTCCGCGCCGGGTCTCAATATTTCACTTCTGGCCATCGCCGTCGTCGCAATCCCGAGTCTGTGGATCGTGCTCGAGCTGCTGCGCGTGGCCATCGACGATGCTGCGCTCGGCCGGGGCTTCGAAAGCCGGCCGGCGATGCATTTCATGCGGCTCGCGATCTCGCTCCCGTCCCGCCTCACCGAGGCGCCGGTGGTGCTGTTTGGCGGCCTCCTCCTGGAGAGAGGGCCGCTCGTCCAGGCGCTGGCGGGCGTGCTGCTGGTCGTCGCGCTCGCCGTCGGCGCCTTTCTCGCAGGCTCCAGCCTGATCCGCTCCGAAGTGGGTCGCCGCGCGCTCCGCGGGCTCGAGCTTCGGCTCCTGGACGGCATTGCGACAGCGCCACCCGGGGCCGCGGAGACCGTTCGGAATGCGGCTGCCCTCGCCGGAAGCGCACTGGCCGAACAGCAATCCGTCCTTGGCCGCGCTATCGGCGTGCCCTCGCTATGCGGCGCCCTGCTGTTCGCGGCACTCTCCTATCTTGCACTGCTCGATTGGCGGCTCGCTGCAACCGCCGTGACGGGCATTGCAGTGTTCGGCTGGGCGAGCCGCGCCTGGAGCTCCTGGATCCGGCAGGTCAACGCGGCCGACAGGTCATCCGATGCTGCGCTCCGCCGTGCCCTTTCGACACTCGCCGAGAACCTCTCGGCGCTTGCGGCACACGGCACCGCCACCACGGAGCAGCGGCGGATCGCAACCGAGATGGAGCCCATGCGGGCACTCGGCGACAGGGCTCGCCGGCATGCGATCCTGCTCCTCGGTGTGACGGTTGCCTTGGGGGTAGCCACCATCGCCGGCGTTCTTGGTCTCGGCGCGTGGCTCGGAGCGGCCGGCGCACTTTCACCGGGCGAAGTCGTCTCCGCGGCCGCTGCGGCGGCCTTCGCCATCGTGGCCCTCCAGGGCCTCCTGGGATGGCAAGGGGAGCGCGACCAGCTTCTGAAGCTCTTTGCCGAGATCGCCCGCCAACTGGGCTCGTTCAACGCGCGCCGCCGCGTACGGCAGACCCCTGCTCCTCTTCCTGCCTCGGGCGTGATCTCGGCGGAAGACGTCACTGTCGAGGGGACGCTTCGTGGCGGCAGGCTCCTGGGCCTCGATCTCAGCCTGTCTCTGCCGTCGCATGTGGCGCTCGTCGGCGATCCGGATTCCGGCGCGCGAACCTTCGCAAGCCTGCTCGGCGGCCAGATCAGCCCGCGGGCCGGGCACGTCACGTTCTCCGGCGTCAGCATCGAAGATGCGGAGCCGTCCGATCGCGCTCGGCGGCTGGCGTTTTCGGGAGGCGAACCCCTCCTCCTGCCAAACAGCCTGCGTGCCAACATCCTCTACGGCTGTCACGACCCGGACGCGGCGGACATCGAGGATCGCCTTCTCTGGGCGGTGGAGGTGGCCGGCCTGCGGGGCTTCGTTTATCGCCGCGGGCTTGCCGGAATGATCGACGCACGGCGCGAGCCGGGTCTCGCGGCGGCTATCGTGTCAGCGCGGGCTGGTATCCGCCAGGAACTGGAGAGGTCCGGGATCGCTCATCTCGTCCAGCCCTTCGACCCCGTCCGTTACAATCCCCACGCGACGATCGGCGAGAACATCCTGTTCGGGGTCTCGCTCGGGGACACGTTCCGCGAGGAGAACCTCGCAAGCCACCCCTTCATGCGCAGTCTCCTCGATCGGGAGGGCCTGACGAAGCCCCTGGCGGAACTCGGTGCGGCCATCGTCAGGAGCGACCTGGAGATGTTCTGGGGGCTCCCGAGCGGAAGCGCCATCGTGGGCCGGTTCTCGCTCCTCTCTCCTGCCGAGCGCGAGGACTTCGAGGCCATCCTCGAGCGCCAAACGGGCTCCCAGCGCAGCACGGCGTCTGCGCGTGACGCCGCCCGGCTGATCGGGCTGGCGATGCGATACACCGAGAGCCGGCAGCGACTAGGCCTTCTCGGCCCGGAACTGGAGGACCATTTGCTTCGGCTGCGCCAGGCATTCCAGCGTGAGATCCCCAAGAGCCTGCAGCCTTCCATCGAGTTCCTGCATCCGGACCGGGTCTGCTCCGCGACGAGCGTGCTCGACAATCTCCTGTTCGGGCGGATTGCGGAGGATCAGGCCGAAGCGCGAACCCGGGTGGTCGCGGTCGTGCGGCAGGTCCTCGAGCAGTTCGACCTCACGCGCGAACTCATGCGGGTGGGCCTGCAGAGCCGCCTCGATCCCTTCTCCGGCAGTCTCTCGCCTGCGCGCTCGGCCGCCATCGACCTTGCGCGGTGTCTTGTCCGCGTCCCGGACAACCTGGTGGTCGAGCACGCGCTCAACGACCTCCCAGCCCAGGACGCACTCGACCTCACCCGCCGGTTGACTGCCGCGATGGTGGGTCGGGGCCTGGTCGTGGTTGTGCCGCCTCAACTCGAAGGCGCGGCCGAACTGTTCGACGAGGTCGTGACGTTCAAGGCTGGCCGCGCCCTCACCGGCTTACCAGCGACGCATTCAACGGCTGCGTTCGCGCCGGAAAGCGATCGGACGGCCTCGCCCGATCCTGTATGGAGTCCCCAATGACCAGCCTTGCTGCCGGTTTGTCCGCCCTGCAGGTCAGATTCTGGGGCGTCCGCGGTTCGGTCCCGGCCTGCGGTCCACGGTTCGAACGCTACGGCGGCAACACGCCCTGCGTCGAGATCCGGTGCAACGATCGGCTCGTCGTCGTGGATGCCGGGACGGGCCTCGTCGCCCTCGGCGTCGAGCTCGGACCGGATGCCCCGGCGACCATCGATATCCTCCTGAGCCACCTTCATCTCGACCATGTCGGCGGCTTGCCCTTCTTTCGCCCGGCCCTGATGGCCGACCGCTTCGTCCGCCTCCATTGCGGCAACCTGCGTGGCGAAACCGCGGAAGTTGCGCTCGACCGCCTCTTCTCGCCACCCCTCTTCCCAGTAAGCCTCGCCCAATTGCCGGGGTCCTTCGAGCATGTCGGCTTCAAGGCCGGCGACCCGCTGCGTCTCGACGACGGCCTGGAGGTGCGGACCATCCCGCTGAACCATCCCGGCGGTGCGACCGGATACCGCTTCGACCATGGCGGCCGGGCCATTTGCTACATCAGCGACATCGAACACGAGGAACCCTGGCCGCCGCCGGACTTGGCCTCGTTCGTGGCGGGGAGCGACCTGGTCATCTACGATGGCATGTTCTCCGAGACGGAATACCTGCGCTGCCGCGGCTGGGGACATTCGACCTGGGAGAAGGGCGTGGCACTCTGCGAAGCCGCGGGGGTAACGTCGCTCGCGATTTTCCACCTGCACCCGCAGCACGACGACGAGTACCTCGCCCGCCTCGACGCCGAGATGGGCGCCCGGATGCCGGGGGCCTTCCTGGCCCGCGAAGGGCAGATCCTGACCTATCCGGCGGACGACTGAATTTTCCGCGAGCGGGCCAGCGTGTTAGGAGCGCCCGCCTTCGTCTGAGCACCTCATGAACCCGATCTTCGCCGACCTGCCGACGACTGTCTTTGAGACGATGTCGCGCCTCGCCCGTGAAACCGGCGCCGTCAATCTCGGCCAGGGCTTCCCCGACGATCCCGGCCCGGAAGATGTCCGGCGGAAGGCTGCCGAAGCCGTTGTCGATGGTTGGAACCAATACCCGCCCATGATGGGCATACTCGAACTACGCCAAGCCGTTTCGCGGCATTACGGCCATTGGCACGGCGTCGACTTCGACCCGGAAACCGAGGTCATGGTCACCTCCGGCGCGACCGAGGCGCTCGCAGGCGCCCTCCTCGCGCTGATCGAGCCGGGCGACGAGGTCGTGCTCTTCGAGCCGATGTACGACGCCTATCTGCCTCTCGTCAGGCGGGCGGGTGGGGTCCCGCGCTTCGTCACCCTCAGGCCGCCGCACTTCAACCTGACCGAGGAAGCGCTGGCCGCTGCCTTTTCGGAGCGCACGAAGCTCGTCCTGTTCAACAATCCCTTGAACCCGGCCGCGACGGTCGCGTCGGCTGCTGACCTGGAGCTCCTGGCCAGGTTCTGCATCCAGCACGAGGCGATCGCCGTCTGCGACGAGGTCTGGGAACACGTCATCTTCGACGGCAGGCGGCACGTGCCGCTCGTGTCGCTCCCGGGCATGCCGGAGAGGACCGTGAAGATCGGCTCGGCCGGCAAGATCTTCAATCTGACCGGCTGGAAGGTCGGCTTTGTCTGCGCCTGCCCGGCCATCATGCGCGTGCTGGCCAAGGCGCATCAATTCCTGACCTTCACGACCCCTCCGAGCCTGCAGGCCGCAGTCGCCTACGGATTATCCAAGGAAGACAGCCACTTCGAGGCGCTCCGGACGGACTTGGCGCGCAGCCGGGACCGCTTCACCACCGGTCTGCGTGAGCTGGGCTTCGCTGTCCTGCCCTCCGCCGGCACCTACTTCCTCAACATCGACATCGCCCCGCTCGGCGAGACGGACGATGTTGCCTTCTGCCAGAGGCTCGTTGCGGAGAACGGGGTGGCGGCGATCCCGGTCAGCGCGTTCTACGCGGACCGCGCCGTCACCAACCTTGTGCGCTTCTGCTTCGCCAAGCGGGACGAAACGCTGGACGCTGCCTTGACCCGGCTGGGCGTGCTCGCCCGCGCCCGGGGATTGAAGCCCGGCGCGGCCCTGGCCGCCTAGACCGGGGCTCCTACGCGGCGCGATCGAGCGCGGCGCAGAAATCCCCGACGAGGTCGTCGGGATGTTCTAGTCCCACCGAGATGCGCACGAGGCCGTCGGTGATCCCCATGGCGGCCCGCACCTCCGGCTTGAGCCGCTGGTGCGTCGACGTCGCTGGGTGGGTTACCAGCGTCTTCGCGTCTCCAAGATTGTTGGAGATGCGCGCGATCCGGAGGGCGTTCATGAACCGGAACGCGCCCTCCTTGCCGCCCTGGACGTCCAGCGCGATCAGCGTGGATCCGTTCTTCATCTGTCGCCGGATGATCTCGGCCTGGGGATGATCCGCACGGCCGGGATAGATCGTGCGCAGGCTGTGCGGGTGTTCCGCCAGGGCGCCGGCAAGCTGCGCGGCAGACCGCGTCTGCCGCTCGACACGGACCGGGAGCGTTTCCAGCGACTTCAGCATGACCCAGGCATTGAACGGAGACATCGCCGGTCCGGTCTGCCGGAGCAGGTTGTGGATGTGCGCGCCGATGAAATCGGCGGAGGCTAGCACCACTCCCCCGAGACAGCGCCCCTGACCGTCGACATGCTTCGTGGTCGAGTAGACGACGCAATCCGCTCCGAGTTCGAGAGGCCGCTGCCAGAGCGGAGTCGCAAACACGTTGTCGACCACGAGGGTGGCGCCGGCCCCATGGGCGATGTCCGCCACCGCGGCGATGTCGATCACCTCCAGCGTCGGGTTTGCGGGACTTTCAAGGAAGAAGGTCCGCGTCTGCGGCCGGACCGCCGCGCGCCATTGATCGAGATCGGTTCCGTCGACGAGCGTCGAAGCGACGCCGAACCGCGGGAGCAGTTCCTCGATGACGTAGAGGCAGGAGCCGAACAGGGCCTTCGAGGCGACGACATGGTCGCCGGCCTTGAGCTGGCCTACCAGCGAGGCGGTCACGGCCGCCATGCCGCTTGCGGTGGCGCGAGCTGCCTCCGCGCCTTCCAAGGCCGCCATCCTGGCCTCGAACATCGCGATCGTCGGGTTCGAGAACCGCGCGTACAGGAAACCCGGCTCATCACCGGCGAAGCGTCGCTCGCATTCCTCCGCGCTGGCATAAACGTGCCCTTGCGTCAGGAAGAGCGCCTCCGAGGTCTCGTTGAACTCCGACCGCAGCGTCCCTGCGTGGACCAGGAGTGTCTCCGGGTGGACGCCCGCCGGCAGCTTAGAGCGCATCATGGTCGGGAAACTCGCCTCTCATTGCCGCGCTCCAACAATCTCAGCTCCGGCGAAAGCCCGCCTTCGAGACGTCTGCATGCCGCTGCGGCATGAGATTGGTTGATAAAGCATCAACGCATGCGTCGGCCGCATGGCGAGCTTGCAACCCATATTCTTGTGTGCGCCGCACAACAACCTATGTTGCGATGCAATAGAAGGAAACGCCCGCGGTCCTACGGAGAACGTCATGCCCGCGGTTTCGACACAACTCAACGACTTCATCCTGCCCGCCGCGCCTCGCCCGGCCGCCACGATGCCATCTCCCCTGTCCTGGCTCTCGCGCGTGACGAATGCGCTTGCAAATGTCCGGACGCAGCAGGCCGAGCGTGAGATCGCCCGCCTGATCGAGCACCGCGGCGGTCGGTTCAACGACTCGCTGGAGCGCGAGATCGAGCGCCACTTCATCTGAGGAGCAACGCCCCGGCATCCGGGGCCTCGTTCTTCGAAAGCTACGGAAGCTCGGCAGTTGCGCCGAGCTTCACCTTGGATCAAATCGCCGCGCCCGGGGCACAGCCCGTGAGCGGAGCCGGCGATGATCCGATTCTACTTCAACCTTTCCCCGAACCCCATGAAGGTGGCCCTGGCCCTCGAGGAGATGGGGCTGCCCTACGAGCCAGTTCCGGTCGATACCCGGAAGGGTGACCAGTTCGGCCCGGCCTTCCTCAGCGTGAACCCGAACGGGAAAGTACCGGCGATCGTGGATGGCGAGGCGACCGTGTTCGATTCGAACGCGATCCTGCTCTACCTCGCCGAGAAGACGGGGCAGTTCGGATCCGCTCCCGGCCCCAGGTCCCGGGGCGAGTTCCTGTCCTGGCTCATGTTCGTGGCCACGGGCATCGGTCCCTTCTCCGGCCAGGCCGTCCACTTCAAGCACTTTGCGCCCGAGAAGGTGCCGTATGCCGACACGCGGTACCAGTACGAGGCGGATCGTCATTACAGCATCGCCGACCGGAGGCTCGGGGCCAGCCCATACCTCGCCGGCGAAGCCTATACGGTTGTAGACATGGCGCTCTGGGGCTGGGCCCGGATGGTGCCCTTCATCCTGGGCGACGACGCCTGGTCGAGATACCCGAACCTGAAGCGGCTGTTCGACGAGATTTCGTCGCGGCCGGCCGCCAAGCGGGTCGAGGAATTCCGGACGGCGCAGGCAGGCGCCTTCAAGGCACAGATGGACGAAGAGGCCCGCGCCGTGATGTTCAAGCACCTGAAGGCGGTCTGATACGGCCTCTCGGGTCGGCGCCGGGCTGTCGGGTGGGTAGCGCCGCATTGCCACCCGGCTCCCTAGGGCCGGCCTTTGGTTTTCCCTTCCAGGCGCGCCAGCGGCGCTCACCCCAGCGGGCCGCCCGCTCCAGGAACGGCTTCATGAAAGGCACGTCCTCCGCGAGCAGCGCTAAGCCCAGGGGCAACATCCAGATCCCGAGGATGGGCAGGATCGAGAAGATCCCGCCCAGAACCAGCAGGATGCCGGAGACAAAGCGAACGAGGTGACGGGAGGGCTCCCGCAACCACGCCACGCACCGACCGACCCGGGACGGCAGCCTTCCTAGAAGGGCATCGATCCGGGCATCCCAGGCGACAGCGAGTTCGTGCATCCCCTCTCCGACATGACGCGGCACCTGTGGTTGCGCCGGGCCATGCGGAGATGGGAGCTGTCGGCCGGATTGGAAGACAGGCCGAAGGGGCCCGGCTGCGGGAACTCAGCGCACCCCGAGCAGCTCGACATCGAAGATGAGCGTTGCGCCCGGCGGGATCACGCCGCCTGCGCCGCGTGCTCCATAGCCGAGCTCCGCTGGGATGATTAGCGTGCGCCGGCCGCCGACCTTCATGGTCGCCACGCCCTCGTCCCAGCCGCGGATCACCCGTCCCTGGCCGATGGGAAACGAGAAGGGCTGGCCCCGGTCGCGGGAGCTGTCGAATTTCTTGCCCTGCTTGCCGTTCTCGTCCAGCCAGCCCGTGTAGTGGACATTCACCGACTGCCCATCCTTGGGCGACTGGCCCGTCCCGACGACCTCGTCGCGATACTTCAGTCCCGAAGGGGTGGTCACCGTGTCGGCTGCGGGTGCGGCAGTGGTCATGGCGAGAAGAGCTCCGAGAACGGGAAGAAGGCGGGGCATGGCTGGCTCCGGGTGGTGCGCCGCCGTAGCACGCCCGGAGGCGGTTGGGAAAATCACAGTCACGCGGCCCAGATGGCCGTACCTGCGCCACAGCGCGGCTGTTGATCCAGAACACCCATCGGTCAGAATCAGAGCGGGTCGAGAACCCGGAGGGGAGAGAGGACGATGAAGCGGCAGAACGCGGCGAGCGCGCCGGGCGACGAAGCGTCGGCGGCGTGCAGGGTCGTGCCGGCCGGCGAAGCCTTCGTCGGCAAGCAGGGCTTGACCTACCGGCCGGCCGTCTCGGCGGAGAGCGTCGGCTCGCGGGGCCTCCACATGCAGGTCGTGACGATCCCGC
This sequence comes from Enterovirga sp. CN4-39, assembly GCF_049446235.1. NCBI lineage: Bacteria > Pseudomonadati > Pseudomonadota > Alphaproteobacteria > Hyphomicrobiales > Methylobacteriaceae > Enterovirga > Enterovirga sp. CN4-39. The sequence goes on from NZ_JBMSEF010000008.1 coordinate 57,334, forward strand.
CGGGCGCACGCGCGAAGGCTCACAAGCACGAGGGGCACGAGACGGCGATCCACGTTCTCAGCGGCAGGTCCGGGACCTGGTATGGCGAACGGTTGGAGCAGCACCTCGAAGCTGGCCCGGGCGATTTCCTCTACATCCCGGCCGGCGTACCGCACCTCGCCTACAACATGAGCGACACCGAAGCCTGCGTGGCCATCGTGGCCAGGACCGACCCGAACGAGCAGGAGGGCGTCGTGCTGATGCCGGAACTCGACGGAGTTCATCCCGGCCCTGCCGCTGGCAGCTCGCGCTGAACTCAAGCATGACCCCGGTTCATGAAGAGGTGGCCCAGATCGAGGCGGAGATGGAGGCGCTCGCCGAGAAGATCGAGCACGGCCGGAAGGTCGCCGTCCTGGCCAAGGCCCTCGTCGCGGCGGGAAGCCTGGCGCTTGTCCTGCTCGTTGTCGGAGTGCTGCGAGGCAGTCCGGGCGTTCTCCTGTTCGCGATCGCCGCGGTCCTTGGCGGCTTCACGCTGCTCGGCTCGAACCGGACGACGACCGACCAGTTCCGTCAAAGGCTCAGCGATGCGCAGGCGAAGCGCAATGCGCTGATCTCCGGAATGCACCTGCACCTCGTCCCGTAGGGGCCCCGCGGTTGGCGAGGCTTCGAACTCAGTGCGCAGCGTCCCAGTTGTCGCCGGCCCTTGCCTCGACCGAGAGCGGCACCTTGAGCTGCACGGCCGGGAGCGGAGCCTGCTCCATGACGCGCGTGATCACCGGCAGGCTCGCCTCGACCTCGTCGTCCGGCACCTCGAACACGAGCTCGTCATGGACCTGGAGCAGCATCCTCGCCGAGAGCTTCGCGTCGCGGAGGGCGGAATCCATGCGGATCATGGCGCGGCGGATGATGTCGGCCGCGGTGCCCTGGATCGGAGCGTTGATCGCCTGCCGCTCGACGGCAGCCCGCACCGAGGCGTTCCCGGCCGAGATGTCCGGATAGTGGCAGGCCCGGCCAAACATGGTCTCGACATAGCCCTGCTCGCGGACGGCCTTCTTGGTCTTGTCCATGTAATCCCGGATGCCCGGGAACCGCTCGAAATAGGTGCGGATGTACTGACCTGCTTCATCCCGCGGGATGCCGAGCTGGTTGGCGAGCCCGAAAGCCGAGATCCCGTACACGATCCCGAAATTAATGGCCTTGGCGCGACGACGCACCTCGGCCGGCATTCCCGCGACGGGAACACCGAACATCTCCGACGCCGTCGTCGCGTGAATGTCGATGCCGTCCGCAAAGGCCTTCTTGAGCTGCGGGATGTCGGCGATATCGGCGAGAAGCCTGAGCTCGATCTGGGAATAATCGGCCGAGATGAGCTTGTGGCCCGGCGCCGGCACGAAGGCGGTGCGGATCTTGCGCCCCTCCTCGGTCCGGATCGGGATGTTCTGAAGATTGGGGTCGGCGGATGAAAGCCGCCCCGTCGTCGTCGCTGCGAGCGCGTAGGACGTGTGTACGCGTCCCGTTTCGGGATTCACGTAGGTGGGCAGCGCGTCCGTATAGCTCTTGAGCTTGGTCAGCTGCCGCCATTCGAGGATCTTGCGCGGCAGCGGGTGGTCGGAGCTGTCGGCGAGGTCCTCCAGCAGGCGCGCCCCGGTCGACCATTGCCCGGTCGCGGTCTTGCGGGCCCCGGGCAGGCCGAATTTCCCGAACAGGATATCGGCCAGCTGCTTTGGGCTGCCGATGGTGAAGCGCTCTCCCGCGATCTCGAAGACCTCGTCCTCGACACGCGCGATCGTCTGGGCGAAGTCGCCCGACATCCGTGACAGCATATCCCGGTCGATGAGGATTCCCCGCTCTTCCATGCGGGCGAGGGTCGCGATCATCGGACGCTCGAGCGTCTCGTAGACGGTGGTCTTGTGCTCCGGCGCGAGCCGCGGCTTCAGCACCCGCCACAGCCGGAGCGCCAGATCAGGTCCCTCCGCCGCGTATTCCCTCGCCTGATCCGGATCGATGGCATCGAACGGCACCGCCTTGCGGCCCTTCCCGGTAAGCTCCTCGAGCGGCATGCAGTCGTGCTGCAGGTAGACCCGCGCGAGCTGCTCCAGCGAGTGTCCCGACAGGTTCGGCTTTCCGACATCCAGCGCATAGGACATCAGCATCGTGTCCTCGAGCGGGGCCATCTCGACCCCGTGCCGCTTCAGCACGAGCCAGTCGTGCTTGAGGTTCTGCCCGAGCTTCAGGATGGCCTCGTCCTCGAGAACCGGCTTCAGGAGCGCCAACGCCTTCTCGAAGGGGAGCTGGTCCCCGAGCAGCCCGTTCTCGAACAGGCTCTCGCTCCCGTTCCCGTCCACGGCGCGGTGGCGCAGCGGCAGGTAGGCCGACATGCCGGGTTCCAGGCCGAGCGAGATGCCGACGATCTCCGACTGCATCGGGTCCGGCAGCGAGGTCTCGACGTCGATCGCGATCACGGCGTTCTCGCGAGCGGCGGCCGTCCAGCGTTCGAGATCCTCGATCGTCCGGAGCGTCAGGAATTTGGTTCGGTCGCAGGGCTGCGCGGCCGCCTCGGCGCGGCGTGAGGCGACGAGCGCCTCAGGCCTCATCGCCCCGTTCGCCGATGCGGCGGCCTTGGCGGAGAGCGGTCCCGGAGAGCCCGCTGCTGCGACCTTGGTCTCGCCCGCGCCCGATGATGCGGTCGCCTCTCCGCCTTCGGTTTCGTGGAACCAGCGCCCGCTCGTCGGATCCCACGGGCGCGAGAGATCGCTGTCGGGTTCGATTTGTGCCGGATCGACGCCGTACAGATCCGCGACGCGCTTGGTGATGGTCGTGAAATTCAGGGCCTTGGTGAAGGCCACCAGGCGCTTTGCGTCGAACTCGCCGAGCCGCGTATCGGCGATCGGAACCGCGACCGGCGTGGAGCAATCCAGCGTGACGAGCCGCTTGGAGACCCGGGCCTTCTCGGCATTCTCGACCAGGGCCTCGCGCCGCTTCGGCTGCTTGATCTCCTGGACGCGGTCGAGCAGCTCTTCGAGGCTGCCGTATTCGGTGATGAGCTGGGACGCCGTCTTCACGCCGATGCCCGGCACGCCCGGCACGTTGTCCGTCGGATCCCCGATCAGCGCCTGGACGTCGGGCACGAGCTCCGGCGGCACGCCGAATTTCTCGATGACGCCATCCCGGTCCAGCCGGCGCTCGGGCCGGTAGCCGGGTTTTCCGGGAATGCCGCTCTCGAAGTCGTAGAAGGTCACGCCCGGTCGCACGACCTGCATCAGGTCCTTGTCGGACGAGACGATCAGGACCTCGGCGCCCGCCGCGGAAGCCTGGCAGGCATAGGTCGCGATGATGTCGTCCGCCTCGTAGCGCTCCTGCTCGATGGGGATCAGTCCGAACGCACGCACCGCATCGCGCATGAGCCGGAACTGCGGCACGAGCTCAGAGGGCGGATCCGGACGATGCGCCTTGTAGTCGGCGTAGATCTCCTTCCGGAAGGATTGCTCCGTCTTGTCGAAGATGATCGCAAGATGCGTCGGTTTGATGCCGCAGGCGCCATCCCGAATGAACTGCATCAGCTTGGTCGTGAAGAGCCGGACTGCCCCTGTTGGGAGACCGTCGCCGGGCCGGGTGTTGTACTTCCGGTCCTGGTTCATCGACTGGAAGTAGGCGCGGAACATGAAGGAGGAGCCGTCGACCAGGAAGACCTGGTCGCTCGGCCCGACGGGGGGCATGGAGCTCATGGCCCTGAGATAGCGTTTCGAGGGCCCGCCCGCCACGACATCGTTGCGGCACTCGGATCGCGCCGGCTGCCATGTGCGGGCCCGCACCGTAGGCCGTCCCCCGAACCGCGATGGTCTCTCCCAGAGAACAGAGAAGAATCACAGGAGAGGCAGATGTTCGGAATGTTTAAGCTCGCGGGACTGAGCGCCGTGCTGGCAGCCGCCCTCGTCATCGCGACAGGCGCGCCGTCGGTGCACGTCCAGCCCGAGATCAGGCCGACGCTGGTCGTCGCGTTCGAGTAGGCCTGAGCGCTGAAGGGGTACACCCGGAACGTTGTTCCACTGTGACACATTAACCGACATCGTCCTGAAACGATGGGTGAACGAAGAGTGCCCGTCGGAGTTGTGTCGACAGACGTGTCGCGTTCTCCATTCCGAGTCGCCAGGAGGCCTGCGATGCCCATACTGAACGCTGAGGCACTGAGCGCCGATCCGCAGGGGATGGAATTCCTCCGCGACGTGCTCGGCACGCAGCGAGAGGGCGCCAACCCGGATCGCCGCTTCCCGCTCGAGGCTTGGACGCCGAAAGCGGCCACCGATCCTGCGCCGAAAGCCTCCATCGCGCCCGAGACGCTCGATCCCCGGTGCGTCGAACCCGCCCTCTGAGAGAGAGGAGAATCCCTCTCGCGGCGAGCGAAGCCGTTTTCGTCACGCGCCGTGAACTCGATCCGGGCGCGAAATCTCCCGACTACCCCGCTCCCTAACATCCCCTCGATGAGACGAGCTGCCGGCCGCAGGCCAGCTTGCCCGATGGAAGGCGCTGCCGCTCCCTGATCTCGACCCGACCGATCAAGCGACGGGGGCCGACCTGCGCTCCCGGTTTGAGGTGAGACGCCGGCGCACCGCGCCGGGATGATCACATGGAGGAAAGCAGATGAGAGCATCGAGGCTCATGGCCCTCGCGGCGGGGGCGCTGTTCGGGCTGCTCGCGATGGGTTCGCTCGAGCAAGGCAGGATCGGAGTCGCGAGCGCATCGGCCGCTCAGGGGTGCGGCCCCGGCTTTCATCGCAACGTCTACGGCTACTGCCGGCCGAACTACTATGGCGGGTACGGCTATTATGGAGGCCCGGCCCGTCGATATGGGTATTACGGCGGGCGCTATTACGGAGCGCGCTACTACGGCCGGGGCCGCTACTACGGGCGAGGTGGGTATTACCGTGGCGGCCCGCGCGTCGCCCACTACCGCGGGGGAGCCTATCGCGGCGGCGCGGTCGGCTATCGGGGCGGCTACGGGGGACGAGGCGGAATGCGAGGGCGTCGATAGCCCGAACCCTGGCTGAGGCGCGAGCGACTTGCGTGACGCTCGCCTCGCTGCGTCGGCAGGGAGGCGGGTCAGCCGCGATCAATCCAGGCCGACCCGGTCGGCGTAAGCGGGGCGAACGCTTTGGCTGGCTCGCTTCCTGCCGAACCGGGCTGCACGGAAAGGCCCATCACGTGCCGCTGAGCACGCCTGTCCAGCTCTGGCTCTTGCCGTCCGGCGAGGTCGCCTCGATCCGGGTGCCGTTCACCTGGCCGGCATAGCGGGCGTCACCGACGGAGAACGAGATCGCGGTCCCGTCCAGCCGTCCATCGCGAACCGCAACCTCCTTGCCGCCGGACGTGAAGGTCCCCGTGAAGGTCTGGTACTTCTGCGTCAGCTTCATCTCGGAGCCATCCGGGAGACGCCAGGTCCCGCCGACCTTGGCCGGCACGACCCACTTGTGAGCGCGGCAGAAGCTCGTGCAGTCCCCACCCGCATCGATGCTCTGGTCGGGGTTCCAGTCCCCCATCGTGAAGGTGTTCGAGACCACCCGCGTCCCCGGCTTCATCTCCAGAATGGTCGGACGAAGGCGGAGGTTGAGATCGGGCAAGAGGAACAGCGTCAGCAGCGTCGCTTCGGAGAAGTTCGTCTCGAAGATGTCGCCCTGGACGAACTTTGCCCTGTCGCTGACGCCTGCCTCCTCGGCAGCCTTGAGCGAAAGCGCCACGAGGTCGGGGTTGTACTCGACGCCGAGTGCTCGGATCCCGCGCTTGGCGGCCGTTATGACGGTGCGGCCGTCGCCTGAGCCGAGGTCGATGAGGTAGTCTTCCTTCGTGGCTCCGCCCATGTCGAGCATGCGGTCGACGAGCGCCTGGGGCGACGGAACCCAGACGACGTCCTTACCGGCCTGCCCGGATTGCGGCACGTAGGCCGAGGGCGCGGCCGGTTTCTCCGCCGTCGCCACCTGCGCCGCCGCCGCGCCCAGCGCTGCCAGGGAGATCACGCAGGCAGCCGCCCAAGTCCTGATCGCTCTCATCGCAAACTCCTTTCTCAGAGGGTTAGGGCGGGGTCAGTCGCCGATGCCAGCCGCCGCTGCCGAGGCGTGGTCTGTCGAGGTCGACGACGGCTCGAACCTGCCGCGGCCCGAGGTGAACTCGCGGCGCCGGAACAGCAGCAGCGGCGTTCCGGCGGCAACGACCAGGAGCCCGACGAGGGCACCGACGCCCGTGTAGACCACACTCGCGTGCAGCATGTAGACGCAGCTGAGGCAGAACAGGATCGGCGTCACCGGATAGAGCGGCACGCGGAACGGCAGGACGCGGCCGGGCTCACGCCAGCGCAGGATGATCACGGCAAGGCCCACCAGGAGCATGAAGGCCCAGAACACGGGAGCCGTGTAGTCCACCATGGCCTGGAAGCCGTTTCGCGTCGCGGCCCCCAACGCGATCAGCGCGACGGCAACCGCGCCCTGCAGGATGAGGCCATTTGCCGGGGCTCGCCCCCGTTCGTCCCAATTCCCGACGCGCGGCAGCAAGGTCAGATCGCGCGCCATGGCGAAATAGACCCGCGCGCCCGTGAAGATCGTTGCGTTCAGGGTCGAGAGCGCCGCGACCACGACGGCCACGCTGACGATCGCCGCCCCAGGCTCGCCCGCGACGAGGCGCATCATGTCGGCCGCGACCGCGCTCGATTGCCGGAGGCCGTCCAGGCCGAGGATGGCGAGCAGCGCCATGTTCGCAAGCACGTAGAGGGCGCACAGGATGGCCGTGCCGATCACCAGGACCCGGACCATGTTCCGGCCCGGATCGCGAAGCTCGCCGGACAGGTAAGCCGCCTCGTTCCACCCCCCGTAGGTGAGGAGGACGAAGATCAGCGCCATGCCGAGGGCTGCCGACGCGCCGCTCGCCTCCGCGCTCTCCGCCGGTGTCGGCGGCGTGGCACCCCAACCCAGGAGGCCGAAGACGATGAGGGCGACGACGAGGCCGACCTCGACGAACGTGATAACGATCTGCAAGGTCTTGCTCTGCAGCGTCCCCACGACGTTGAGGCCCGTGAACACGACGACCGACAGCACCGCGTAGAGGGCCGGCCCGTACGGGCCGAGTGGCAGGAGCTGGTTCGCGTAGTCGCCGAGGACGAAGGCGACCGCCGCGATCGCGCCGGTCTGGATCACCGAGGCGCGGGCCCAGCCGAAAAGCATGGCAACGGGCTTGCCATAGGCGCGGGCCAGGAAGTGGTACTCGCCACCGGCATGCGGATGCGCTGCCGCGAGCTCGGCATAGGTGAGCGCGCCGACGAGCGTGACGAGTCCGCCGAATGCCCAGATTGCCAGGAAGGCGATCTCGCTGTCGACATTGCTGGCGACGAGCGACGGCGTCTTGAAGATGCCGATCCCGACGACGATGCCGACCATGATGGTCACGGCATCGAAAACCGAAAGCAGCGGCTGGGGCTCGGATTGGCTCGCAGGCGTCATGAGCACCTATTCAGATCTTGGAGTCCGATGCCGGCAGGCGGGAGCACGAGGAGGTAGAGAGAAGCGAAGCGGAACGGGTCGGAATCCGATCTCCGGATCCCAAACGCGGCCCCTTGCCTCAACGACGTACGATGAAGGACGTTCGGCTGGAACCGTCATGGCGGGATGCGGCCAAGCGTCCCCGTGCGGCCGGGCCGCTCAGCGGACTTCACGGGCTGCCTTGAGTTCGATCCGGCGGCTCCAGCGGGAAAGCCCGAAACACGCCACCCAGTAGATCAGCCCCGCGAAGGCGTAGGCCTCCCAGGTCTTCCCGACCCAGGCCGGATCGGCGAGTGCCGCCTGGGCGATCCCGAGCAGATCGAAGATCGACACGATCAGCACCAGGGAGGTGTTCTTGACCAGCGCGATGAACTCGTTGGTGAGCGCCGGGAGCGAGATGCGCAGGGCCTGGGGCAGGACGATCAGCCCCGTGGTGCGCCAATAGCCCAGACCGAGCGCCGAGGCGGCCTCGGCCTGGCCGGGCGGGATGGCCTGCAGCCCGCCGCGTACCGCCTCGGCCATGTAGGCCGCGATGCAGAGGCCGAGCCCGATCACGGCCCGAGCCAGCCTGTCGATGCCGGCGCCGTTTGGCAGGATCAGGGGCAGCAGCAGCGAAGCCAGGAAAATGACGGCAATGATCGGCACGCCGCGCCAGAACTCGATGAAGATAGTCGAGATCAGCCGAATCACGGGCAGGCGGGAGGCTCGGCCGAGCGCCAGCAATATGCCGAGCGGAACCGCGATGATCGCAGCATAGATGGACAGGAAGGCGGTGAGCATCAGCCCGCCCCACTCCCGCGTCTCCACGATCCGCAAGCCCAGGCCGCCATGGAGGAGCCAGATGCCGAGCGGAGGCAGGACGATGAGTGCCGCGACCGCGGCCGCCCGCCGCCGCGGCAGGCCCGGCCAGGCGAGGAGGGCCGAGGCGGCAACCAGGATGATGCCGGCAAGGTCGACGCGCCAGCGCTCCTCGGCCGGATAGAAGCCGTACATGAACTGGCTGAAGCGGGCCCGGATGAAGACCCAGCAGGCGCCCGTGCCCGTGCAGTCGTTGCGGGTGGTCCCCGTGAACGTCGCGTCGAGCACGGCCCAGCGCAGGAGGGGAATGGCCGCCCAGACGAGAAGCACGGCGCAGATCGCCGTGATGGCGGCATCGAGCGGCGTGCCGACGAGGCGCTTGGCATAAAGTCGCGTCTCGAGCAGACGGCGGGCGAGCCCCCTGCCCCGGGCACCGCCGGGCAGGACGGTCATCCGGTCGTCCGACGCGATCTCCGCCGTCGCGCCCCCGATCGGCACCAGGCCCTGGCTGAACTCCCGGCTCATCGCGTCACCAGGGCGATGCGGGCGTTGTACCAGTTCATGAAGGCCGACACCGCGAGGCTGATCGCCAGATAGAGGGCGAGCGTGATCGCAATGATCTCGATGGCCTGGCCGGTATTGTTCAGCGCCGAGCCCATGAAGAGGCTGACGACGTCGGGATAGGCGATCGCGGCCCCGAAGGACGAGTTCTTGACGACGTTCAGGTACTGGCTCGTCATCGGAGGCACCATGACGCGCAGGGCCTGCGGCACCGTCACGAGCCGGAGAGTCTGGTTCGGCGACAGCCCCACGGCCTTCGCGGCCTCGATCTGACCCTTCGGCACGGCGAGGATGCCGGCGCGGACGATCTCGGCGATGAAGGCGGCCGTGTAGGTGGTCAGCGCCGCAAAGAGCGCGACGAACTCGGGAACGAGCACGAAGCCGCCGCGGTAATTGAAGCCGCGGAGCGCCGGGACGTCCCATTCCGTCGAGAGCGAGGCCGCCAGGAAGGCCAGGGCCGGAACGGCGAGAACCAGGAGGAAGCCGCTGCGCCAGACCGGGAAAGCCCTTCCGGTGCGCTCCTGGCGGCGGCGCGCCCAGCCCTGGATGGCGAGTTGCGCGGCAATTCCGAGCGCCAGCAGAAGCAGCGCATAGCCGAAGGGTCCGGTCTCGTTGGGAAGCGGGATCGTGAGCCCGCGATTGTTCAGGAACGCGATCCCGAACAGGCTGACCGAGCCACGCGGCGCCGGCAGCGAGGCGACCACGCCGAAATACCAGATCAGGACGAAGAACAGCAGCGGGATGTTGCGGGCGAACTCGACATAGGCGCCAGCGATCCCGGACAGCAGCGGGTTGCGGGACAGCCGCGCGACGCCAACCAGAAAGCCCAGCACCGTCGCGGCGACGATCGACACCGCCGAGATGAGCAGCGTGTTGACGATCCCGGCCCAGAGGAGGCCGAGATTGGACGAGGCCGAGGTGTAGCCCGTGAGCTGGAACGGCACGTCTATCCCGGCCTGCCGCCAGAGGAAGTCGAAACCGGACGCGATGCCGGCCTTGACCATGTTCTCCGAGGCGTTGCGGACGAAATAGACGAGGAGCGCGACCAGGCCGATCGCGACCGCCGCCTGCGCGATGACATCGCGGACCTTCCGGTCGCGCAGGAAGGCGGCGAGGTTCATGGCAGGCGCGCCCGCCGGCCCACTCGGCAAGGGCGGAGGAGTCGACCCCGGCCCCCGATCCGAGTGTTGCAGCCGGGAAGCGAGTGACGGGAGTGATCAGGCCTCCGGCGCGTCACGGCGTGCCTCCCGACTGGTCGAGCCCCTATTGGAACGGCGACGTGAAGAGCAGGCCGCCCTTCGTCCAGAGCTCGTTCTTGCCGCGAGCGAGCTTCAGGGGCGAGCTCATGCCGACCGTGCGCTCGTAGCTCTCGCCGTAATTCCCGACCTGCTTGATGGCGTTGTACATCCAGTCATTCGACAGGCCCATCATGGCCCCGAACCCGCCATCAACCCCGAGCAGGCGGCGGACTTCGGCGTTCTGCGACTTCGCCTTCATCTCGTCGACGTTCTTGGACGTGACGCCGAGCGCCTCGGCGGCGATCATGCCGTTGAGCACCCAGCGCACGACCAGCTGGTAGCGCTCGTCGCCCCACCGGGTGGTCGGGCCCTGCGGGTCGTTCGAGATCGTCTCCGTCATGACGATGTTGTTGTCCGGGTCCTTCAGCTTGATGCGCTGCCCGGCTAGGGCGCCGATGCCGGCCGTATAGGCGTCGCAGCGCCCGGCATCGTAGGCCGCGATGGCGTCGTCGTTCTTCTGGAAGTTGATGATCGAGATCTTGATCCCGTTCTCCTTCGCCCAATCGGCGGCGTTTTTCTCTTCCGTGGAGCCGGCCGCAACGCAGACCGACGCGCCATCGAGATCCTTTGGCACCTTCGCGGTGCCCTTGCGGACCACGAAGGTCTGGCCCTCGTAGAAGTTGATGCCCTGGAAATTCACGCCGAGGGTCGCGTTCCGGGTGAAGGTGATCGTCGTATTGCGCGACAGGAGGTCGACCTGCCCCGATTGCAGCACCGGCCAGCGCTGCTGCACCGAGGTGGGCGTGAACTTCACCTTGGTGGCATCGCCCAGGATCGCGGCCGCGAGCGCCCGGCAGTAATCGACGTCGATCCCGGACCACTCGCCCTTGTCATTGGCGAAGGAGAAGCCGGGCAGACCGAGATGGACGCCGCATTCGAGATGGCCACGGGCCTTGATGGCGTCGAGCGTCGGCGAGGGTGCGAGCTGCTGAGCGCCAGCGGAGGTGGCGGCCAGCGCGAAGGCGGCCGCCGCAAGCGGAAGGCGGAACGATGGCATGGCGAACGGAGCACTCCGGAAGCGCCGGATGGCGCCCCGGCACGTTCGGGCAAGCCCCGTGCCGCGTCAACTTGGCCTTAGGCAGGGTGCCGGCGCGTCAGCGCCGGTTCCGTTGTGCCTTCACGGCATTCTCGACCTTGTCGAGTTTGTCCTCGATCTTGTCCAGCTTGGCCAGGATCTGCTGCAGGATGTCCGGCACCACGCGGCCGTATTCGACGGCTTCGCGGGTGGCCTTCGCGGTGGCGCGCGAGGCGTCCAGGAGCTCCCGCATCTCGGCCGGGCTCATGGCGCCGGTCGGGCCGGGCTGGGCCGGCGGAGCCGGTGGCACGACGGCAGGCGGCGCGACCGGCGCGCGCGTCCCGGGCGAGGCATCGCCGGGCGTGGCGCCTGCCCCGGCGGCGGGCGCGGTCTCGGTGGGCTTGGTCGGGCTCGTCACCGCATCGGTCGCGGCCGCACCGGGATTCGGGCCAGGCGTTGCCGGGGTCGGCAGGTTCGGCGAAGGCGTCTGGGCGCCCGCCGCACCGACGCCGAGCGTTGCGGCGAGAAAAACCAAGCCGACGAAACCTGCCTTCATCCGACATTCCCCTGATTCGTTGCCTTGCAACGTCGAGCACTTGCGCGAAGCGGGCAAGATGTAGGGAGGCATCTTCTGGTGTTCCGCTCCGGCGGAAAGCGGACGTTAAGGCAGAGGGCCGCATCTCACCGGGATGGGGCGCGCGGCAAGTCTCCCTTTGCGATACGCCGAGGGCTCGTGGCTGACCGCCCGCCTGATGGCGGTTGCGTCGGGCACGGCTCTCGCGATCTCGGCCCTGGCGGCGGCAGCCGGCATATTGGGCGCGAATGGCGTGCTCGACCCCCTCGGCCGGCCGCTCGGAACAGACTTTGCCAGCTTCTGGTCGGCAGGATGGCTCGCCTTTCAGGGCCGCGCGGCCGAGGCCTATAACTGGACCGCCCTTCGGGACATCCAGCTGAACCTGCTCGGCACCGAGCTCTTTTTCCCCTGGAACTACCCGCCGATCTTTCTGCTGCTCGCGGCTGCCCTCGCCCGGTTCGATTACCTGCCTGCGCTTTTCCTCTGGCAGGGCGCCAGCCTGGTCTTGGCCTTCCTGGCCTATCGCCGCGTCCTGAGCACTCGGCTGGCGGCGCTCGTCGCGCTGGGATGCCCGGCCGTGTTCCTGTGCCTGGCGCATGGCCAGACCGGCCTTCTCACCGCAGCGCTCCTCCTCGGGGGCGTCCTCGCCCTTCCCCGCCATGAGATCCTGGCGGGCGTGTTGTTCGGGGCGCTCGCGTTCAAGCCGCAGCTCGGCTTGCTGATCCCCGTCTTCCTTGCGGTCGGCGGCTACTGGCGCGCCTTCGCGGCCGCAGCCGCCACCGTCGGCGCATTGATCGCTCTCAGCTTCGGCATCTTCGGCGCGGAGACATGGGCGGCGTTCGTCCGCTCGCTCGGGACGACGCAGGCGATCGTGCTCGCGAATGGCGGGGCCGGCTTCGAGAAGTTTCAGAGCGTGTTCGCCTGGGCGCGGCTCTGGGGGAGCGCGACCTTCCCGGCCTATGCGCTTCAGGGTGTCTATTCCGCCCTGGTGACGGCGTTCTGCGTCGCTCTCTGGCGGGGGCCTATCGATATGCGGCTGAAGGGAGCGGGCCTGCTCCTCGGTACGCTCCTCGTCACGCCCTACGTGCTCGACTACGACATGGTCGTGCTCGGCGCGGCGATGGCCCTGATCGTCTCGTATGGGCAGGAGCACGGGTTCCGGCCCTGGCTGAAGACGACGCTGGCGGTCGCGTGGCTGCTGCCCGGGGCGGCGCGCAGCATGAATCTCCTGATCCCCCTCCCGGTCACGCCGCTTCTCCTGACGGCCCTGCTCCTGCTCGTCCTCAGGGAGGCGCGCGGCGCTCGGGGCAGGATGCCTATCGTTGCTCTCGAGCCGAACCCGCGGGGCCCCCTCCCCGGCCGCTCTTCGGCGTGAGGCGGATCCAGGAGACCTTGCCGGGGGAGAAGAGCCCTCGACCCGCCCTGGACCAGAGCGGCGGGGCATGGTCCCCGACGATGAGGATCTCCGTCGGCGGCAGCTCGGCGGCCATCCTGGCGATCCCTTCGAAAACGTCGAGCCACAGCTCCGTCATCTGACAGACCTCGACGTGACCGATCGGGCCGCCGTCGGCCTCGCAGCCGAGCCGCGGCGTGCCCTCCCCGGGCGCGATCGGGACATGCGTGCTGAAGGTCAGCCAATACGCGAAGGTCGGAGTCGTGGCCTGCCGCAGTTCCTGCGCGATGACGGCCACCACGTCCCGGTCGCAGGGGCCGCGGAAGGGCCCGCCGCACCGCGCGGCAAACCGCGGGCCGAGATCCTCGCCGAAGATCCCGTCCTGGAAGCCGAGGCCCGGATACCATTCGCGCCGGTCGAAGAAGGCTTCCGTGAAGTTGTGAAGCGCGAGGGTGCGGTAGCCGCGCCTCGCAAGCTGTTCGGGCAGGCAGTCGAAGGCCTCGCCGTCCACGACGTCCTGATATGGCGCCCTGGTGCCGCAGAGCTCGCGCATTTCGGCCGCGGTGGTAGAGCCGTAATAGGTCGTCTCGCCAAAACTCACGTCGAAGCGGTCGCGCAGGGCCGGAGCATCGAAGGGCTTGAGAAGAAGCGCCTGGTGGGCGGGATCGGCGAAGCGCCCGAGCGCCTCGACGAGCACGAGAAGAGCATGCCGGTCGCGTCCGGCCGTGATACCGCGCCGGAAACCCGAATCCTCCGCGGCCGATTCCATCGGCTTGCCGGCGGCATAGAGCGTGCCGAACTCGTAGTGGGGCGAGGTATTGGCGACGACATCGACGCCCGCGAGGAGCAAGGCCGCCCCGGCCAGCGCCGCGGGGTTCCCGCGACGCATGCCGCTGCGGAAGGACCTGAGGGCGAAGACGTTCGCGGCCAGCAGCAGGGCCAATCCGGCGCCGAGCGCCAGGTAGAGGGGCGAGGCGAGCGGCTTCAGGGCGACCAGCAGGTGAAGCGCCGTGACGATCTCCTGCGGCGCGAGGCCGAAGGCCAGGGCGACCGTGGAGATCACGTCATAGGCGACCACGGCCAGGAACAGCGCGAGGGTCGCCCTGAACGGGACGAGCCGCGAGATCAGCACCACGGCCGCATAGGCCACGATCGCCGCCGTACGGGGCGGAACGCCGATCCCGGCTGCCAGCGAGATCAGCGATAGGGCGTTCGGCAGAAGGATGCCGACCGCACACAGGATCAGGGTCGGGCCCATAGCCGTGAGTGACGCGAACCTGTCCGGTTGGCCCTGCTGCCTGGCGTTCATCGCCTCCAGTCCTGCCGCGCGGCCGGATGGCCTACCAGGACAGGCGGTATATCCGGATCGCTTAACGTCCGGTGAGATCGACCCGACACGCCGGGTCGCTTCTCCCGACCGGGACCGAAGGCGTGGGTTGCCGACCCGGCCCCGTCACTTCTTCAGCAGCGGACACTCCGACTCGCTCTCCGGCCGGTAGGCGTCCTCGGCCTTCACGGTGCGGACGATCTCCAGGTAGTCCCAGGGCTCCTTCGACTCCGCCGGCGACTTCACGCGGGCGAGATACATGTCGCGCATCACGCGGCCATCCGCCCGGAGGCGCGCGTTCTTGATGAACGCATCCTCGATCGGCAGCTCGCGCATCTTGGCCATCACGGCCTTCGCCTCGTCGGTGCCGGCAGCTTTCACCGCCTTCAGGTAGTGCAGCACCGCGCCATAGGCCCCGACCTGGTTCATGGTCGGCATGAAGCCCATCCGCTCGAAGAACTTCCTCGACCAGGCCCGCGTGGCGTCGTTCATGTTCCAGTACGAGGCGGTCGTGAGATACGTGCCCTGGGCGTTCGCGAGCCCGACCGCGTGGATGTCGGTCTCGTACATGAGGAGGCCGGCGAGCTTCTGGCCGCCCTGCACGAGGCCGAACTCGCCCGCCTGCTTCAGGCCGTTCTGGGTATCGGCGCCGGCATTGGCGAAGACCACGACGTCGGCCTTCGAGCCCTGCGCCTGCAGCACGAAGGAGGAGAAGTCGGACGTGCCGGTCGGGTGCTTGATGCCGCCCCGGATCTCGCCCTTCGCCTCCTTGATGAAGCGCGTCGCATCCGCCTCGAGCCCGTGCCCGAAGGCGTAGTCGGCCGTCACGAAGTACCAGCTCTTGGCGCCCTCGGCGGCCAGCGCCTGGCTCGTCACCTTGGCGAGCGAATAGGTGTCGTAGGTGAAGTGCACCGTGTTCGGGCTGCAGAGCTTGTCCGTCAGGCTGCTGGCGCCCGGGGCCGAGAGCAGCGCAACCCGGTTCTTGTCGCGGGCGAGATTGTGGACCGCGATGGCAATGGCGGAATTCGTCACGTCCGCGATCGCGTCGACCTTGCCTTCGTCGAACCACGAGCGGGCGACCTGCGCGCCGATATCCGTCTTCATCTGGTGATCGGCGATCACGAGCTCGACCTTCTTGCCGAGCACCTGCCCGCCCATCTCCTCGATGGCCATCCGGGCCCCTTCCGCGGAGCCCGGGCCGGCATTGTCCTTGCCCCAGCTCGACATGTCGGACAGGACGCCGATCCGGACCACATCGTCCGAAACCTGGGCCTGGGCAGCCGCCGCCGACGCCGCAAGCAGAGCCGCGGCCAGAACAGACTTCCTCACGAGCGTCCTCCGATGTTTTGGACAATCGTTAGCGGAAGCGCGGTGGGCTGGCGAGGCATCTGTCATCCGCCCACGCCGAGATTTCCCCTCGGTTTTCCGAGAGGGTGGTGCGGGAGGCCGGGCGGCACCGCTCCGGCGGGCGGATCGGTTGCCGGAAGGGAGTGTCGGAACCCGCGGGCGCTATCGCCCGGACCTCCCGCACACGGTGTTTGAGGCTTGCTTCGGCGAACCCCCGGGAGGGTGACCTTTCTATCCTCCCGCTGCGTCCTCCTGGACCCGCGAGGGCCCCGGGACAGTGACCGGCAGGCTCAGCCAGCCGGGATTGCCGACTTGGGCCGCCCGGGGCGCCGGTGCGTGACGCCGGCCTCCCCGGACCACCGTTCCCGACCCGCATGAGCCACGCTGCGCACACGCCCCTCTGTGGGCCGGGACAGGCAACAACATAGGATAATATTCTGGGACTGTCAAGCGCGAAACGCTGCGCTCGCCGGATGAGCGGGAACCCTCGCCAAATCCCTTCCGTTGACTTGGCCTCTGCTTGCGGCGGCGTGCCATGACTCTCCTGAAACTCCTCAGAAACGACCACACCGACATCACGGCCATCGGCGAGATGGTCCTGCGGGCCGTCGACCGCGGGGCTATCCGGAACCGCGAGCGCCTCGTGTCGGAGCTCGCCGACGAGCTCGAAGCGCATTTCGAGGCGGAGGAGGACGGGCTCTTCGAGGTGCTCGAGGACAAGGAGCAGGCTCGCGATCTCGTCCGCACGCTGGAGAAGGAGCACGAGGACCTCGAGGAGGAGCTCGCCCGGCTCGCGCGCTCCCATCACAAGAACACCGCCGAGTGGACCTCGCGTTTCGAGGATTTCAGCTACCGCCTCGACCGGCATTTCCACCGCGAGGAGCACGAGCTCTTCCCGCAGGCGGAAACCCTCCTGAGCGCCGACGAGCTCGAAACGGCTCTGCGGGACTATATCGAGGAGAAGGAGGAGGAGATCCGGGAGCGGCACGAGCACCCCAAGCTGAAGCGGGGCGCGCTCTGGGCCGGCGCGGCCCTCGTGGCTGCCGCGGGCCTCGTATTCGCGGCCGAGCGCACCGGGCATCTGCGGCGCTGGCGGGCCGCCGGCCCGGATCTGGGCGACGCCCCCTCCCGGACCGTCAAGACGCGCTCGCGGCGCAATCGCGCGCGGCGCGAAAGCGATCCGGCCGGGATCAAGGAGGGCTGAGCCCGGTCTCGCCCTTCACTCCCTCCGCCCTTCCAGGCGCGCGCAGCGGGCGACCTGCTCCCGCAGCCAGGCATGGGCGGGGTGCTTGCGCATGCGGGGGTGCCAGTAGACGAAGATCCCGAACGGCGTGAGGTCGAGCGGCGGCGCGAAGAGGTCGAGCTCGGCCGAGAAACGGCTGAGCAGCCGGCGGGGCAGCGTGCAGATGAGGTCGCTCGCTGCGAGCACGAGCGGCGCCAGCGCATAGCTCTGGATGGAGACGGAGACGACGCGCTCGCGTCCCTGTTCCGCCAGGGCGTCGTCGATCGTCCCGGAGAAGCCGCCGCCGCTCGCCGAGATGAGCAGGTGGTCGAGCGCGCAGAACGCGTCCAGCGTGAGCGGATCCGTGCCCCGGGGATGCCCCTTCCGCTGCGCGGTGACGAATTCCTCCCGGTATAGCGGCCTCGCGATCAGCGCCCCCGCTTCGTCCTCCGCGGCCCCGACGAAAAGGTCGATCTCGCCGCCTTCCAACAGCTCCGGGATGCGTGCCTTGTCGGGAAACGTGAAGGCGATGCGGGTTCCCGGGGCCTCCGCGCGGACCAGCGGGATGAGGTCGGGCGCCAGGATCGCGGCCGGGTTGTCGGTCGCCGCGATGCGGAACACGCGCCGGCTGCTGGCCGGATTGAAGACGGCCGCGCCCTGGACGAAATCGTTCAAATTCTCCAGCAGCTTCGCGAGATCCGCTTCGAGGGCAAGGGCGTGCGGGGTCGGGATCATGCCGCGGCCGGACGCGGCCGGGATGAAGAGCGGATCCCCTAGAACCTCGCGCAGCCGCGTCAGCCGTGCCGAAAGGGCCGACTGCGTGACGCCGAGCCGGCCCGCCGCATGGGTCACGTTCCGGTCCTTCAGGAGAGCATCGAGCGCGAGCAGGAGCCCGATATCGAGGCCGTTGTCCTGGATCGCCAATGGGAACCCTCCGAGCGTCTGAGCGGCCCTTCTCCACCCGGCGGAAGCCGGAGGCGAGAGGCATGGCAGGCCGGGTCCCGGGTACAGGAGGCGGGGAGGAGCGATCAATCGGCTCGATGGAAGCCATCGAGCGCGGAGGTTTCTCGCGCGCCGCCCGCATCGGTAGAGGCCCTGCCCATGCATCCAGGGATGAATTCGATGGTTCGACGCTTCGCCCTCGCGGCTCTTCTGGCGGCCCCGGCCGTGGCCCCCGCCCCCGCCATCTCTCCCCCCGCACAGGCCGCCATGGCGGGCGTGCTCCCGCAGCTTCCGGGCGTGTACCGCTTCACCTTGGGCGAGGTGCGCGTCACGGTGCTGTCGGACGGCACGGTCCCGCAGGATCTCCACAAGCTCCTGCTCGGCGCCACGACGGACCGGATCGACGCCTTGCTCGCGGAGGGCTTCCTGGCCAACCCGGTCGAGGCCTCCATCAACGTCTTCCTGATCGAGCTCGGCGACAGGCGCGTCCTGGTCGATGTGGGCTCCGGCAACCTCTTCGGGCCCGGACTGGGAGGGAAACTGACGGAGAGCCTGGCCGCGTCGGGTTTCCGCCCCGAGCAGATCACCGACATCCTGGTCACGCACGTCCACACCGACCATACGGGCGGCCTGGAGAAAGACGGCACCCGCGTGTTCCCGAACGCGACGCTGCATGTCGGCAAGCCCGACGTCGATTTCTTCATGGACCCGTCGAACTCGGGCCGGACCAACTACGACATGAGGTACTTCGTCCAGGGGGCGAAGTCGCTGAAACCGTATCTCGATGCCGGCAAGGTGAAGCCTTTCGCGGAAACGAGCGAGGTCCTGCCCGGCATCACGGCGACCCTCCATCCCGGCCACACGCCCGGCACCGCGTTCTACACGCTCGAGAGCGGCGGGCAGCGGATCGTCTTCATCGGCGACATCATCCACGTTGCCGCCGTGCAGTTCCCGCAGCCGGAGATCAGCATCGTCTACGACCTCGATCCGAAGAAGGCCGCCCAGGTTCGCGGCGAGGCGTTTCCGCAATTCGTGCGCGACCGGGTGCTCCTCGCGGCCCCGCACCTGCCCTTCCCGGGCGTCGGGCACGTCCGCGCGGCGGCGGGACGAGGCTTTGCCTGGGTGCCGATCGACTACGCCAACCGCCGCCCGAACTGAGCTGGGATTCCCGGCGTGCTCCGCGGCGGGTCGCAGCACTTCGTTAGCGGAGCGGCGGTATCCCCGCTCCGAGACGCAGCCGCAGAACGCCGTCCGCGCGGGGGAGATCCATGCCGTTCCTGGTCCGATTGGTCGCGTTTGTCGCCATGCTCCTCGGAGCGGCGGCCGGGAGCAACCCGGCCTCCGCCCAGGCCGGACCCGCTCAGGTCGCATCCGGGGTTCAGTACGAGTTGATCGGCCGCTGGGACGTCGACCGGCTGAACAAGATCCTGTCGGTCGACACGCCGGCCTTCGCAGGCATCCCCGTCAGCTATACGCCTGCCCGCAATGCGGTGCGGCTCTACCGCGTGACCTACCCTTCGGTGGTCCCGGACAGGGGCAACAAGCCGACGGTCGCGACCGGCCTCCTGGCGGTGCCGGACACGGCCGGGACCACCTTCCCGATGGTCTCCTACCAGCACGGCACCGTGTACGGGAAACAGGAGGTGCCGTCCTTCCCCGAGCAGTCGCCCGAGACGCAACTGATGATCGCCCAGTTCGCCGGGCAGGGCTACATCGTGATCGGGGCGGATTACTTCGGGCTCGGCCAATCGAGCGAGCCTGAGGGCTACATGGTCAAGGCGAGCCACCAGCAGGCGACCCATGACATGCTGCTCGCCAGCCGGGCCGTCCTGGAGGACCTGAAGCTCTCCGCAACCAGACTGTTCCTCTCCGGCTGGTCGCAGGGCGGGTTCGTCACCCTCGCCATGCTGGAGAAGCTGGAGAGCGTCGGCGTGCCGGTCGTCGCCGCCGCGACCGCCAGCGCACCCGCGGACGTGTTTGCCGCGCTGAACGGGTTCCTCAGTTTCCCGCGGACAATCGATGCGTCCTGGGTCGGGACGCTGTTCATCCTGTCGTCGTTCTCGTTCGAGAACTATTACGGCGTCCCGGGCCTCGCGCGCTCGTTGCTGACCGACGCCTCTTACGAGGTCTCCCGCAAGGCCTATGCCCGCGAGCCCTTCGAGGCGAGCGAGGTCCCGACGGACCTGCGCAAGCTGATCCGCGCGGAATATTTCGATCCGCTCTACTTCGCCAACTCGGCCTACGGCCGCCTCGTCGCCAAGACGCAGGCCTATCGCTGGCTCATCCAGACGCCGGTCCGCACCTTCTACGGGGAATCCGACGAGGTGATCCGGAACGAGCTCGCGCAGCTGCCGATGCTCTATCAGCGTGCGATCGGGAACGACCGCGTGGAGGCGGTCTCGACCGGCCCGACGACCCATCGCGGCACCTTCGCGAAGGCCGTGCCGCAATGGAAAAGCTGGTTCGACGGGCTCTGAGGCGGCGGCGCCGGGAGTGAACCGGCAGGGGACTACGTTCGGCCAAGATGGCGGCAGAGTTGCCTGACCGCCGCGTCGACCACAGAATCGTCGGCGCGAGCGAGCGACTTGAGGACAAGGCTCGAGTTCAGCGTGACGACGCGGTCGGTCCGGGCCCAACTCGCAACCGGGAGCGTCCCTTCCGTCAGGTCGGCCATGGAGATCGGAACGGCATTCCCATGATGCGGACGGGAGGTGACCGGCAGGCCGATGAAGTCTCCGTACCGGTCCGGCCTCGTCAACGCGAGTACGGGGCGTCGCTTCGTTGACGAGAGATCGCTGAAGGGAAACGGCACGAGCAGCAGTTCGCCTCTCTCATGCATTGTCCCAGATCGCGTCCTCTGGATTGTCCCACACGGCCGCGAGCCCGCCCGTCTGGGCGCTCATCAGGTCGCGCCAGGAGCCCTGCTCCGCGCGCTCGCTAAGGAACTCGACGAAATCGAGCACCTCTCGCGCGAGCGGCTCCGGCAGGGCCTTCACCTGCTCGAAGATGGTTTCCGCAAGGGTCATGCCCGGGTTTCCGCGTTCCGACATCCCCGCCGACAATATGAAGCCGCAACAGACGCGCTGCAACGGCGTAGAGACCGAGTAGTCGCCGCTAAGAATCCATCTTCAGCGCGGCGATGAACGCCTCCTGCGGGATCTCGACGCGGCCAAACTGGCGCATGCGCTTCTTGCCCTCCTTCTGCTTGTCGAGGAGCTTGCGCTTGCGGGTGGCGTCGCCGCCGTAGCACTTGGCCGTGACGTCCTTCGACAGGGCCTTGATGGTCTCGCGGGCGATGATCTTGCCGCCGATCGCGGCCTGGACCGGGATCTGGAACAGGTGGCGGGGGATGAGGTCCTTCAGCTTCTCGCACATGGCGCGGCCGCGGCTCTCGGCCCGGTCGCGGTGGACCAGCATGGAGAGCGCATCGACCGGCTCGGCATTGACCAGGATCGACATCTTCACGAGGTCGCCCTCGCGGTAGTCGGTGATGTGGTAGTCGAAGGAGGCATAGCCCTTCGAGATCGACTTCAGCCGGTCGTAGAAGTCGAACACCACCTCGTTCAGCGGCAGGTCGTAGACCACCATGGCGCGCTTGCCGACATAGTTCAGGTCGATCTGCACGCCGCGCCGGTCCTGGCACAGCTTCAGGATGCCGCCGAGATATTCGTCCGGCGACATGATGGTGGCGCGAATCCAGGGCTCCTCGATCGCCTCGATCTTCATCACGTCCGGCATGTCGGCCGGGTTGTGCAGCTCCTTCACGGTGCCGTCGCGCATCTTCAGGTGATAGACGACCGAGGGTGCGGTCGAGATCAGGTCGAGGTCGAACTCGCGCTCGAGCCGCTCCTGGATGATCTCCAGGTGGAGCAGGCCCAGGAAGCCACAGCGGAAGCCGAACCCGAGGGCGGCGCTGGTCTCCATCTCGTAGGAGAAGCTCGCATCGTTGAGGCGGAGCTTGCCCATCGCGGCGCGGAGGTCCTCGAACTTCGCGGCATCCACCGGGAACAGGCCGCAGAAGACGACCGGCTGCACCGGCTTGAAGCCCGGCAGCGGCTCCTTCGTGCCCTTCTTGTCCTCCGTGATCGTGTCGCCGACGGCCGTGTCCGCCACCTCCTTGATGGAAGCGGTGAGGAACCCGACCTCGCCCGGGCCGAGTTCGGCCACGTCCTGCATCTTGGGGCGGAACACGCCGACCTTGTCGACGCCGTAGACGGCGCCGGTGCCCATCATCTTAATGGTCATGCCCTTCTTGAGCTTGCCATCGACGATGCGGACCAGGACCACGACGCCGAGATACGCGTCGTACCAGCTGTCCACGAGGAGCGCCTTCAGGGGCGCGGTCTCGTCGCCCTTCGGCGGCGGCAGCCGCTTCACGATCGCCTCGAGCACGAGGTCGATCCCAAGGCCGGTCTTGGCCGAGATCGGCACCGCATCCGAGGCGTCGAGGCCGATCACCTCCTCGATCTGCTCCTTCACGCGATCCGGTTCGGCCGCCGGCAGGTCGATCTTGTTGAGGACGGGGACGATCTCGTGGTTGGCGTCGAGCGCCTGGTAGACGTTGGCGAGCGTCTGCGCCTCGACGCCCTGGGAGGCGTCGACGACCAGGAGCGAGCCCTCGCAGGCGGCGAGCGAGCGCGATACCTCGTAGGCGAAGTCGACGTGGCCGGGCGTGTCCATTAGGTTCAGGACGTAGTCCTTGCCGTCCTGCGCCTTGTATTCGAGCCGGACGGTCTGCGCCTTGATGGTGATCCCGCGCTCCTTCTCGATCTCCATGTTGTCGAGCACCTGCTCGGTCATCTCGCGGGCCGAGAGCGCGCCGGTCTGCTGGATGAGGCGATCCGCAAGCGTCGACTTGCCGTGGTCGATATGCGCCACGATCGAGAAGTTGCGGATGTTGTCGATCGGATGCGTGGTCATGTGACTCGGGCGGCGCCGTCCAGGATCGCGCGCCGGCAGGGGCCGGGACTCACTGGAGCGCGGAAATCGGATTGCACCGCAAATAGCAGCGCGGGCCCCTTCCGCCAAGGGAAGGCGGCATCCTCACGCAGAGGATGCGATTTTCTCGCGCGCCGCCGAGGCAAGGAACGCCGAGCGCGTCAGCCCTCGCTCCCGGGCCGCTTCATCGATCGCCTCGAGGAGCCCGGCATCGAGCGACACGTTGGCCCGGACGGAACGCCCCGCATCGAGAAGCAGCGGAACGCTGGCCACCAGCGCACCCGCTTCGAAATCCTCCAGGAACTCGGGATCCGCACGGATCGCTTCGAGGGAGCGTGCCGCAGGCGGGGCGAGCCCTGCAGCGACACGATCGCCCATCCACTCGCGCAGCGCACGCGTGGCAGTGGCCAGCGCCCGGTCCGCGGTATCGCCCATGGCGGTGCAGCCGGGGCAATCGGGGAAGCTCACCCCGAAGGCGCCTGGCTCCCCGTCGATGAGCGCGATGTACCGAGTCATCTCGGCCTCCTACCAACCTGCCGCGCGAGCGATGGACCGCGCGACGCCCGGCGAGAGCGTCCGGTGCCGGGGCACCATGATCCTGGTCCCGGGGCGGTCAGGATGGGCGAACTTGTCATGCTCGCCGCCACCCTCGTTGACCCAGCCATCCTGGTGCAGCCGGTCGACGACGCGCTTCCTGTTCGTCTCGACCCTGGGCACCTGCAACCCTCATCTATGCGCATATATATGCGCATGAGGAAGGCTCGTCGAGATGCAGGGCTTCTTCGCGCCCGGCTCCGGTCAGCGCCTCAACCGGCCCAGGATCAGCTGCGCTGCGAGGGCTGCACCCCCGCCCATCACGCCGTCCGTCACCATCGTACGCGGGATCGCCGCGAGGTTGGCTACGAGCATGGCGAGGATGAAGAGGAAGCCGGTCAGGACGGCGACGGCGAGGCGATGTCGCCCTGGGGTCGTCATTCGAGAGGCGGTCTCCGGCGGTCAGTGCAGCGGATAGCGGGCGAGAAGCTCGGCCGTGCGCTGGACGGTCTTGTCGTACCGGCAGGCGGCGATCGCCGTGCCCGTGCCGCTCCCGCTGTTCCACTCGATGACGGTGAGGTCGCCGCAATCGGCGTCCCGGAAGGCCGTCCAGGCCCGCTCGGAGACGAGGAGCGCCTGGCGCCAGGCCACCTTCTGCTCGGGCGTGCGGTCGGAATCCTTCTCGATGATCGAGATCGCCTTCCTGTACGCGTCGTTCAGCCGCTTGTCGGCCTCCGCGGCCGCCTTCTCCATGCAGGCGGCGATCTGCGGCGTGCCGAAGGACGGATCGGTGCAGAGCTTGGCGGAAGGCTGCTCGGCCAGGGCAGGCGCGGCCGCAGAGAGAAGGAGCCCCAGGCCAGCCCCGCGGCGGAGAGCCTTGAGGCCGCTCACCGCGCGAACCCTCCCTCGGTCTCGACCACGGCGGCCGTGCCGTAGGCGACCACCTCCAGCATGTTCTGGTCCGTCTCGGCGGAATCGAAGCGCATCGTCAGGATGGCGTTCGCGCCCATCTGGGCGGCGTTCTGGGCCATGCGGTCGATGGCCTGGCTGCGCGCCTCCTCGAGCAGCCCGCTATATTCGTTGATCTCGCCGCCCATGATCGAGCGCAGGCCGGCCGCGATGTTGCCGACGGCGCCCCGGCTGCGGACGACGGCGCCGAAACAGGGGCCGCGCACCTCGCGGACCCGGCATCCCGGTATGGTCTCGGTGGTGACGATGATCACAGGCTCTTCTCCTTTGAGGGTCGGGAAAGCGGCATCACGGCGTGCAGGAGAGGTCCCCGCCCGGGCACCTGATCTGCGCCTTGAGGTCCGCCGTCCGGTGGCGGGTGAGGTCGGTCCTGCACAGGCCGATGAGCATCGGGGCGATCGTGCCGGAGGCGGCCGGATCGGCGGGGTCGTAGCCGGTGCGAAGGTTGCACTCGGCATCCCGGAACGCGATCCAGGCCCGCTGGGCGGCGACGAGGTTGCGCTGCCCGGCGCCATCGAGCTTGGCGCGGAGCTCGCCATAGGTGCGGTTGAGCTCCGCATCGGCCTTCGCGAAGGCCTCGGCCACGCAGCGATTCGCCTCCATCTGGTTGGGCATGTCCCCGCAGCGGCCGGGATCCTGGGCCCCGGCGCCGCCCGCCGAGAGGAGCAGGGCTGCAAGCCCCGCCGCGAATGCACTCCTCGTCTTCATTAAGGTCCTCCGAGGGGGCGGAAGCCGAAGAAGCCGCCGTCCGCGTCGTAGAGAAGGTCGAACCCGTTCAGGACGTGCAGGCCGGTATTCACGAAGGGGTCCGGGCGCGTGGTGTTGAGATGGATGCCGCTCGGCGCGAGCGGTGAGGCATCGTTGCCGACGGTGATCGTGTAGGAGGCGGCCGGCTCGGACGGGCTTGCGCCCGGGAACGTGAAGGCGAGGCGTGTGGCCGCCAGAAGGCCCTTGCCGGTCGGGTCCAGGGCATCCGTCACGGCCGTCTTGGGCAACGTCAGGAACATCACCGCGACGCCGGTGTCGAGCAGGGCCCGACCGCAGGCGGGGACCCCTTCGTTCACGCGGATGCAGACCGGCACGCCCTGCCACTCGCCCGCGATGGACGGGTGCGGGTCGAGCTTCACGAAGCGGAAGCCGCCCTGCGCGTCGGCCGGCCCGAGGCCGACCTGGATGCCCTCGCGGGTAACGACATAGCCGCGATGGAGCGGCTGCGATCCGTCGGCGGCGACGTTCAGCAGGGGATTGGTCTCGGGCGTGCTCTCGGACTGGCTGTCGTATTCCCGGCCGAAGCCGATCCCCATCATGGCGATATGCCCCGGCCTGTCCTCCGGCGTGCAGTCCCGCGCCGATTTCGTGCACTCGATGCGGTCGACCGCGAGGACCGGGATGGGCGCGGTCCTTACCCGCGCACCATCGCGTCCGGAGACCGTCACCGGGATCGTCACCCAGCGGCCCACCATGATCCGGCCGGAGCTCGAATAGGTCAGGCGACCGGGCCTCGCCGGCATTCGGTCGACATCCGGGATGCGGCTCGCCGAGACGACGATCCCGGTCGAGCCCGTATCGGTCAGGACGGGGTGGGTTTCGCCGCCGAAGGAGAGCCCGAGCCGCGGCGAGGCCGTCATCTCGGCCCCAGGGGCAGGAGCGTTGAGGAAGGGCAGGAAGATTCTGGCTTTTCCGCTCGCGAAGTCCGGCGCCGGCGATGCGGCCGCCTGCAGGCTCGCGAGCGGCGAGAGGAGAAGCAGTACGATGCCGAAGAGGAATCGGCAGGTGCGGTCGAGCATGGCGATCACGGTGGGGCTCAGGCTAATCGCCCCGATCGCCCGGAGGTTCGCGCCTGGTCTTCCCGGATGGAAAACCGCGCCGTAACCGGACCTCGCGACTTGTCGGCATCACGGCTGCCCGGCGAACGACATGCCGCCCCTCGACGTCGCGGACCTACCGGATGTCGGCTCCCGTGATGCCCTGCGGCAGCGGATCGTAGCTGTTCACGCTGTCGCCATAGCCTCCGGGCGCGCCGAAGAAGCCGGCGACGCCCGTGGGATCGGATTGCACGGGGCCGCTTGCGTCGGGACCGTTCGGGCCCCGCACGCCGAGGCGCCGCTCGACCTGGTCGTAGCGGCGCAGGTCCTGCTGGATCGGGACCGCGCGGCCCGATTGCGCCAATGCGGCGCCGATGGTCGTCGCGAGCGCGAGGACCGGGACGATTGCGAGATGAGAAAACCGCATGATGCCCTCCAGCGCCGCAGGCCGCCCGAGCCACCGGCGCGGTGCCGCCAAGTCTTCGAACGCGCCCGGCCGGCCCGGGTTCGAGGGCGTGGGCGGTGGAAGTGTTACAGTAGTGACATGGAACCTTTCTAATGCGCTGCCCAGGCGAGCAGGGCACGACGATGAGCGACACGGCAGAGCGCATGCGGGCGGCGGATCTGGAGGATTCCGGAGATGCCGGCATCAACCCGACCGAGAACCCCACGATGGGCGACATGATCGCCGCCCGGTTCAACCGCCGCGACCTGTTCCGCGGCGCCATGGCCGTGACGGCCATCTCGGCCACGATCGGCACCAAGGCGCTCGCCGCGAACGGGAAGCCGGCTGCCGCATCCTTCGACTTCAAGGAGATCGAGGCCGGCGTAGACGGGACGCACCATGTCGCGGAGGGCTACGATGCGCAGGTCCTCCTGCGCTGGGGCGACCCGATCTTCCCGGATGCGCCCGAATTCGACCCGCTGCACCAGAGCGCCGAGAAGCAGGCGCGCCAGTTCGGCTACAATTCCGACTTCGTCGGCTACATCCCGATCGAGGGATCGAGCGAGCACGGGCTCCTCGTCGTGAACCACGAATACACGAACGAGGAACTGATGTTTCCGGGCGTCGGCGTCCAGGACGCCAAGGATGCCGCCTTCGCCAAGATGACGGACGAACTCGTCGCGATCGAGATGGCGGCGCATGGCGGCGCGGTGGTCGAGATCCGGCGCGAGGGCGGGCGCTGGTCGGTCGTGCGCGACAGCCGCTACAACCGCCGCATCACGGCCGAGACCCAGATGGAGATCACCGGACCCGCCGCCGGGCACGACCGGATGAAGACCTCCGCGGATGGGAGCGGGCAGCGGGTCGCCGGCATGGTCAACAACTGCGCCGGCGGCGTGACGCCCTGGGGCACGTGGCTGACCTGCGAGGAGAACTTCAACGGCTATTTCTGGTCGAAGCTGCCGGACGGCCATGCCGAGGCCGCCAATTACAAGCGCTACGGCATCGGCAGGCCGGCCTATGCCTGGGGCAAGTTCCACGACCGCTTCGACCTGTCGAAGGAGCCGAACGAGGCGAACCGCTTCGGCTGGGTGGTCGAGATCGACCCGTTCGACCCCAATTTCGTGCCGAGGAAGCGCACCGCTCTCGGCCGCACGAAGCACGAGGGCGCGGCCGGCATCACCAACCGGGATGGCCGCTACGTGATCTATCTCGGCGACGACGAGCGCTTCGACTACGTCTACAAGTTCGTGACCGCGGGCCGCGTCGATCCCCAGAACCGGGCCGCCAATCTCGGCCTCCTCGACGAAGGCACGCTCTACGTCGCCAAGTACAATCCTGACGGCACCGGCACGTGGCTGCCGCTCGTCCATGGCCAGGGGCCGCTCACGGAACGAAACGGCTTCGGCAGCCAGGCCGACGTGCTGATCGAGACACGCCGGGCGGGCGACGTGCTCGGCGCGACCAAGATGGACCGGCCCGAGGACGTCGAGGCGAACCCGGTCACGAACCGGGTCTACGTCATGCTGACCAACAACACCCGGCGGAACGCCGAGCAGGTCGACGCCGCGAATCCAAGGGCGAAGAACGCTTTCGGGCATATCGTCGAGATGGTGCCGGAGGGCGGCGACCATGCCGCCACGAGCTTTCGCTGGGAGGTGCTCGTCCGCTGCGGCGACCCCTCGATCAAGGATGTCGGCGCGACCTTCTCGTCGGAGACCACGAAGAATGGCTGGTTCGGCATGCCGGACAATTGCGCCATCGATTCCAAGGGCCGGCTCTGGATCGCCACGGACGGCAACAGCCAGAAGGCGACCGGCCGGGCCGACGGGCTCTGGGCGATGGAAACGGAGGGCGAGCTGCGCGGCACGTCCCGGCACTTCTTCCGCGTGCCCGTGGGAGCCGAGATGTGCGGGCCCTTCTTCACGCCGAACGACGAGACGCTGTTCCTCGCCGTCCAGCATCCGGGCGAAGCGGAGGAGGGACAACCCGCAACCTTCGAGAACCCGAACACGCGCTGGCCGGATTTCCAGGACGGCATGCCGCCGCGGCCCTCGGTCGTGGTCGTCACCAGGAAGGGCGGTGGCAGGATCGCGTAGGCGACCCGCGAGCCTAGGCGGCCGCGCGTATCTCCGCGAGGAGCCAGTCGCGGAAGGCGTGCATGCCGGGCGTGAAGGGCCGGGACCTGAGCCAGGTGAGCCAGTAGGAGCCGGCCGGGACCTCGGCCGCGAATGGCCGGACGAGGCGCCCCGTGCGGATCTCGTCCTCGAACATGCGCACGGGGACGAGGGCCACGCCGCCGCCCCGGGCGGCGGCTTCGGCCATCGTGAGCGAGCTGTCGAAGATCGGGCCGTGCAGGGCCGGACAGGCCGCGCCGGCGGCCGCGAACCAGTGGCTCCACTCGTCGGTCCGGTAGGAGCGCAGGAGGCGTTCCCGCGCGAGATCCTGCGGTGCCTCCAGGCGCCGGGCCACCTCCGGGGCGCAGACCGGCGACATCGGCGCGCAAAGGAGCTCCGTCGCCTCGGTGCCGTGCCAGGAGCCGTCCCCGAACCGAAGCGCGAAATCGAGCCCGTCGCCCGCGAGGTCGACGCGGTTGTTGTTCGTCAGCAGCCGCAGCTCGACCCGGGGATGCGCCGCCTGGAAGCCGTCCATCCGCGGCAGCAGCCATCCGGTCGCGAAGGTGCCGACGCAGCCGACCGTCACGACTTCCTCGATCCGCCCCCGTTCGACCCGGTCGAGCGCCGTGCCGATGCGGGCGAAGGCATCGGACAGCACGGGGAGGAGGATCAGCCCCTCGTCCGTCAGCGCGAGCCCGCGCGGGAGGCGCCGGAACAGCGCGGCGCCGAGGAGATCCTCCAGGCTCTTCACCTGGTGGCTCACGGCGGCCTGCGTCACGCGCAGCTCGAGCCCCGCCCGCGTGAAGCTGAGATGGCGGGCGGATGCCTCGAAGGCGCGCAGCGCGTTCAGCGGAAGGTGGGATCGCAGCACGTCGAAGCCCTAGATTTTCTTATGGCTCTGGCGAGGATTGATCGTTTGTCCTCTGGAGAGACATGCCCGAACTTCCGCCCGCCAGCAAAGGAGTTTGGGCATGATCACGAGACGAGGCATCGTCATGGGGGCCCTGGGAGGCGCGCTCGGAACGGCTCTTCCTGGACGCGCCGGGGCGCGGGATGCCGCGGGCTGGACCGAGAGCCTTGCGGCCGAGCTCGCCCGGATCGAGGCATCGGGCGCCTGCCGGCTCGGGGTCTTCGTGCTCGACAGCGGCAGCGGCGAGAGCGCGGGCTACCGCGAGGGCGAGCGCTTCCCGCTCTGCAGCACGTTCAAGGTCTTGGCCGCCAGCGCGGTCCTGGCGCGGGTCGACGGCGGCAAGGAGCAGCTGTCGCGCCGCATCCGGTTCGAGAAGAAGGACCTCGTGGTCTACTCGCCCGTCACGAAGGAACGGGTCGGCGGGGACGGCATGTCGCTCGCGGAGATCTGCGACGCGGCGCTCACGATGAGCGACAACACCGCCGGCAACCTGCTCCTGTCCGCGATCGGGGGTCCGGCCGGCCTCACGGCCTATGCCCGGTCGCTCGGCGACGAAGTCACGCGGCTGGACCGCATCGAGCCCGGGCTCAACGAGGCCCGGCCGGGCGATCCGCGCGACACGACGAGCCCCGCCGCGATGGCGGCCGATCTCAGGAAGCTTCTTCTCGGGGATGCGCTTCCCGCGAAATCCCGGGAGATGCTCACGGCCTGGATGGTCGGCTGCAAGACGGGGGACACGCGGCTCAGGGCCGGAATGCCGAAAGGCTGGCGGATCGGCGAGAAGACCGGGGCGGGGGACCAGGGCACCACCAACGATGTCGGGGTGATCTGGCCGCCGGGCCGGGCGCCCGTCGTCGTGGCGGCCTACCTGACGCAGAGCGAGCGCAGTATGACCGAGCGCTTCGCCGTCATCGCGGAGGTGGGGCGCATCGTGGCGCGGCGACTGGGCGGCTGACCGGCCGGGGTGGGCCGGGGCCGTTGGAGAAGGACCTGATGGCACGCACGTCTCTGGTGGGGCCGGCCGGCGGAGCGCCGGCCTTCGCGGGCTTCGGCCCGCAGGCGCTCGGCTTCCTGAAGGCGCTCGCCTTCCACCAGGACAAGGCCTGGTTCGAGGAGAACCGGGGCATCTACGACAGCGAGCTGAAGGCGCCGCTCGTCGGCCTGATCGGGGACCTGTGCGGGCGCTTCGAAGCCCTCGATATGCCCCTGCGGGGCGACGGGCGCTCGATCTTCCGCCTGCACCGTGACATCCGCTTCTCGAAGGACAAGCGGCCCTACAAGACCAATGCCGGGGCCGTCCTGAGCCGGGACGGCACCAAGCGGTCCCAGGGCTTCCTCTACATCCACATCGACCCGGAGGGCTGCTTCGCGGCAGCGGGGTTCTGGCACCCGGAGCCGGACGACCTCCTCGCGATGCGGCGCGCCATCGTGGGAAAATCGAAGGCGTTCCGGGAGGCCGTGGCGACGCTCGACAAGGCGGGTCTCGCGCTCGGCGACGGCGATCCGGTCGCCCGCGCCCCGAAAGGCTTCGAGGATGTCGCCGAGCCGGATCTCGCGGCCGCGATCCGGATGCGCAACGTCATCGTGCGCCGGCCCGTGGACGCGGATGCGATCCGCTCGCCCGCGCTCGTCGACGACCTCGTCCGCTTCGCGCGGGATGCCGAGCCGCTGCTGCGCTTCGGCTGGGCGGCGCTGGCGGCGCACCGGCCGGCATAGGGCCTGCACGGATCCCGGCGCCCCGCTTGGCGGTTCTCCGCCGTCGGGCTTAACTCGTCCGGCGGAGGCGATTCATGAAGGCACTCTTCATCGGCCAGGCCTATATCGACGTCACCTTCATCACGGATCACATCCCGACGGGTGACGACAAGACGGTCGCCGACGACTACGCGATCTCGTTCGGGGGCAACGCGGTCACGGCCGCCTTCTGCTGCGCCAAGCTCGGCATCGCGCCCGATCTGCTCGCCTCCGTGGCGGACGACTGGCTCGGCCGCATGTTCATCGACATGGCGGCCAAGTACGGCATCTCGGTCCATCACCGGAAGGTGCGGGAATCCTCGCTGTCCTTCATCATGCCGCACGGCACGAAGCGCGCCATCGTGCGCTGCCGGGACGACCATTACCTCCACCCGGTTCCGCCCCTGAACCTCGACGGCGCGCGCGGGCTCCATCTCGACGGCCACCAGCCCGACGCCGCGATCCACTACGCCAAGATCTTCCGCGATGCGGGCGTGCTCACCTCGCTGGACGGCGGCGGCCTGCGGTCGAACACGCACGAGCTCCTCGGCTTCATCGACGTCGCGGTCGTGGCCGAGCGCCTCTGCGAGCAGATGGACCTCACGACGGCCGGCATGCTCGACTACCTGCAGGGCCGCGGCTGCCGGATCGGGGCCGTGACGCAGGGCTCGGACGGGATGGTCTGGTACGACGAGACCGGGGAGCGGCGGCACCTGCCTTCCCTGGCGGTGCCGAAGCGCCTCGTCGTCGACACCAACGGGGCCGGCGACATCTTCCACGGCGCCTACATGTATTCCGCGCTGGCGCGGCCCGACCTGCCCTGGATCGACCATTTCACCTTCGCGCGCGCCGCCTCCGCCCATGCGATCCAGCATCTCGGCAACGAGGCCAGCATCCCGAGCCTGCGCGATATCGACGTAACCATCGAGACCTGGCCCGAGCGCCAGCCCCGCGCGGAAGCGGCCGAATAGGCCAGCATCGCCCACGCAGCGAGGAAAGCCGGAACCCGGGGCCGCGCCCGAGCGCTAAAGGGCCGGTCCGCCCCTCTGCCGCCAACCCAGGAGGTCGCAGGCATGTCACCAAGGCCGTTCACCTTGCATGTCCCGGACGAGGCGCTGGCGGATCTCAAGGCACGGCTCGCCCGCACCCGCCTTGCCGACCAGACGCCCGGCGAGCCGTGGGCGCACGGGATGGATGGCGGCTGGCTCTCCGACACGCTCGCCTATTGGCGCGATGCGTTCGACTGGCGGAAGGCGGAGGCGGCCCTGAACGCCTTTCCGAACTACCAGGTCGAACTCGGCGGGATCGATCTCCACTTCATCCACGCTCCCGGGAAGGGACCATCGCCCGCACCCCTGCTTCTCTCCCACGGCTGGCCGGGCTCGGTGTTCGAGTTCCTGGACATCATCCCGCGCCTCACCGATCCGGCGGCCTTCGGGGGAGATCCGGCGGACGCGTTCACGGTCGTGGCGCCGTCCCTGCCGGGCTACGGGCTGTCCTTCTCGCCGGGGCAGAGGCGGATCGGCATCATTGAGACCGCAGATCTCTTCGCCGAGCTGATGACGGGGCTCGGCTACGAGCGGTTCTTCGCCCAGGGCGGCGATTGGGGCGCCTCCATCACGAGCCGGCTGGGCCTTGCGCATCGCGACCGCCTTCTCGGCATCCACCTGAACATGCTGCCGATCGGCCGCGACCGGAGCGCGCTCGGCGAGCGCACGCCCGAGGAGGCCCGCTACGCGCAGGAGCTCGAGGCCTGGGTCAAGGACGAGATCGGCTATCAGCAGATCCAGGGCACGAAGCCCGACACGCTCGCCTTCGCGCTGGCGGATTCGCCGGCCGGCCTCGCCGCCTGGATCGGCGAGAAGTTCCACCGCTGGTCGGACCATGATGGCGACGTCTGGTCGGCCATCCCGCGGGACCACGGCCTCGCCGACATCGCGCTCTACTGGTTCACGGGTGCGATCGGCTCGTCGTTCTGGCCCTATTACGCCCGCATCCATGGCGAGCACCCGCTTCCGAGCGGCGCGACCGTGGATGTGCCGACCGGCTACGCGGCCTTTCCTCGCGAGATCCTGCGCCCCCCGCGCTCGCTTGCGGAAAAGACGTTCAGGAACATTCAGCGCTGGACCGTTATGGAGAGGGGCGGCCACTTCGCCGCGCTGGAGCAGCCGGAAGCGCTCGCCCATGACATCGTCGCCTTCGCACGCCCTCTCCGGGCCTGATCCGGTCAAGAACGCTCGCGCGTATCTGTGCGAGCTCTACGAGGGCGACACGGAGCGCGCGCACCGCTTCCGCTACGGCCTCCTGGCCTTCGACGTCGCGACGGTCGTCTTCATCATCGCGACCTCGTTCGCGCCGGACTGGCCGGGCGTAAAGGTCCTCGACATCCTGGTCGGGCTCGCGGTCCTGGCCGATTTCTCGGCCCGCCTCTGGATTAGCCGCAGCCGCTGGCGAGAGCTGCTCCACCCGGCGACCTGGGCCGATATCGTGGCGCTGATCTCGTTCCTGATCGCGCCGCTGGTGGGCGAAGGCGCGGGCTTCCTCCGGATCATGCGCACCCTGAGGCTGCTGAGGAACTACCGCATCCTGACGCGGCTCCGGCAGGACAGCCCCGTCTTCCGCCGCAACGAGGAGGTGATCCTGGCGATCACCAACCTCTTCGTCTTCATCTTCGTGATGACCGGGATCGTCTACGCGACCCAGCACCGGTCTAACCCGAACATCCACAATTTCGTCGATGCGCTCTACTTCACGGTGACGTCGCTCACGACGACCGGCTACGGCGACATCGTCCTGAAGGACACGGCCGGGCGGCTGATCTCCGTCCTGATCATGATCTTCGGCGTGACGCTGTTCCTGCGCCTCGCCCAGGTGCTGTTCCGGCCGCACAAGGTGCGCTTCCCGTGCCCCACCTGCGGGCTGCAGCGGCACGATCCCGACGCGGTCCACTGCAAGGCCTGCGGGACGGTCCTCAACATCCCCGACGAAGGCAGCTGACCCTCAATCGGCTCCCGGGTTTCGCGCAAGGCAGGCCCGCGCGATGCTGGTCACCTCGCGCCCCTGCTCCGCCGAGAGCCGCTCGCGCAGGAAATCCGTCCAGATGCCGGCCTCCTTCATGCCGTCGACCGTGCAGGAGCAGGTCTTCCGGGCGCGGTCCTCGGGGATTCCGGCCTGGACATAGCTGACCGGGCAGGAGCGCTCGACCCGGGTCGCGACGGCCGCGAGGTTGGGGCCGGTGAGCTGCAACAGGCCGTAGAGCGCGCCGAACAGGATCGGCTGGTGCAGCAGGTAGATGACGAGGCTGTGCCGGCCCGCCCAGCAGAGGACGCGGCCGGCCGAGGTGGCGTCCACCTGCGGGGAGCCCACCCGCTGCAGCAGGCGCGTCTTGCCGATGGCGATGCCCGCGAACACGAAGGCCGCCCACGGGAAGAGCGGCACCCAGTCATTGGTGATCGGCTCGCGGCCCGCGAGGCCCAGGAAGGCGAGCGGCGGCAGGTCGAATACGCCGCCGGAGAGGAACAGGGGCGCTGCCGCGACGAGGAGCGCAAGGACGGCCGGGACCCAGGCCGGCGCCTGCGTGAGCGGAATCGCCAGCAGGCTCGACACCGCGATGGCGTGCAGGATCCCGAAGAAGATGTAGCTCTGGGGAAAGGCGAAGAGGGTCGCGGCCGTGATAAGGAGCGCCGCCCCCGCCACCGTCGCGAGGCGCCGCAGGAAGGCGCGCCAGCGGATCCGCCCGGAATGGGCCAGCGCGAGGCCGATGCCTGACAGAAGAAGGAAGCTCGCCGCGATCGCCCGGGCGAACAGGCGCCAGCCCGGCTCGGCCGTGACCTCCGTCGCCACGAAGCGCAGCTCCGAGAGGTCCCAGGCGAAGTGGTAGACCACCATGGCGGCGACCGCGAGGCCGCGGGCGGCGTCGATGGCGGGAAGGCGGGGCCTGGAGGATCCGGCGCCGCCCTCGAGGGCCGCGTTGCTGAGAGAGACCAAGGGCACCGATCACGGTTGGGCGAGGTCGCATCGCGTTTCTCGCCTGCGGCTGGTCGCGCGCCTATATCGGCTTCCATGCGCGACGACCAAGACACTCCGGCCGAGCTGGCCGAGGAGCTCAGGCGGATGATCGCGAGGGCCCGCAACGTCGTGGCCTTCACGGGCGCCGGGATATCGACCGAGAGCGGCGTGCCCGATTTCCGCTCGCCCGGATCCCCCTGGCTGCAGAACAAGCCGATCGATTTCGGCGAATGGCTCGCCTCGGAGGACGCGCGCTGCGAGGCATGGCGGCGCAAGTTCACGATGGACGACATCTACAGGGGCGCGCAGCCCAGCGCGGGCCACCGCGCGCTCGCGGCCCTCGTGTCGGAGGGCAAATCGCCGGGAATCATCACCCAGAACATCGACGGCCTGCACCAGGCGTCGGGCATCCCGGACGAGAGGGTCGTCGAGCTGCACGGGAACGGCACCTACGCGACCTGCCTGGCTTGCGGGCTGCGGCACGAACTCGCCGACGTGCGGCGCGCCTTCGAGGCGACCGGCCGGGCCCCGACCTGCCGCGACTGTGGCGGCCTGGTGAAGTCGGCCACCATCTCCTTCGGGCAGGCGATGCCCGAGGCGGCCATGCAGCGGGCACGCGAGCTGACGCTCGGCTGCGACCTGTTCCTGGCCATCGGCTCCTCGCTCGTCGTCTATCCGGCGGCGGGGTTTCCGGTCCTGGCGAAGCGCAACGGAGCCCGCCTGGTCATCCTGAATAGGGAACCCACCGACCTTGACTCGCTGGCCGATCTCGTCATCGGCGCGGAGATCGGAACCGTGCTCGGGCCGCTGGCCGCGACGCAGTGACTCGCCGCGAACTGACGGTGGATGGCTGGAAACGCGCCTTTGCGCGACTCGTCTTGATGTTATGTTCACCAAGCGAATCAGCGGCGTGATTCGGGCGGTGCGCAATGTCGGACGAGTACGGTTTGCCCCCGCGGGCAGGCGGAGTTGATGGTTTCGAGGCCCGCACCGCGCGGTCCGAGGCCGAGGCAGGTCCGGACCTCGAGGTCATCCAGGTTTCGGGGCGCATCAAATGGTTCGATGTCGCCAAGGGATTCGGGTTCATCGTCCCGGATGACGGCCTGCCCGACGTCCTTCTCCATGTGACGTGCCTGCGGCGGGACGGCTACCAGGCCGCCCATGAAGGCGCCCGCATCGTGGTGGAGGCGGCCAAGCGCTCCCGCGGCCTGCAGGCCCTCAAGGTCGTCTCGCTCGACGATTCCACGGCCATCCATCCGTCCGAGCTGCCGATGGCGCGCACCCACGAGGTCGTGGTGCCGACGAGCGGCCTCGAATCGGCGACCGTGAAGTGGTTCAACCGCCTGCGCGGCTTCGGCTTTCTCACCCGCGGCGACGGCACGCCGGACATCTTCGTGCACATGGAAACCCTGCGCCGCTACGGCATCGCCGAGCTCAAGCCCGGCGATCGCGTCTTCGTCCGGTACGGCGACGGCTCGAAGGGCCACATGGCCGCGGAAGTGCGGCTTGCGCAGAGTGCGCTGCCCGCCTCACATTGAGGCGATGCGTCCGAACCTTGCCGCGCGGTCCTGCTGGGCCGTGCTCCTCACGTTTCTGCTCCTCCTTCCCGTCGCGGCCTGGGCGCAAAGCTTCGAGCCGCTGACGATCGTCACGAAGGCGGGCCAGCGGCACGAATTCCAGGTCGAGGTCGCCCGCAACGACGCCGACCGCGCCCAGGGCCTCATGTACCGGCGCAGCATGGCGCCGGACCGGGGCATGCTGTTCGATTTCGCCCGCGTCGAGCCGGTCTCGATGTGGATGCAGAACACCTACATCCCGCTCGACATGTTCTTCATCCGGCCGGACGGGACCATCGCCCGGATCGCCGAGAACACAGAGCCGCTCTCGACGCGGACGATCTCGTCCGGCGAGCCCGTGCTCGGCGTGCTGGAGCTGATCGCCGGAAGCGCGAAGCGCCTCGGCCTCCATCCGGGCGACCGGGTGGTCCATCCGATGTTCAAGCCGCGCTAGAACCGGGCCG
The DNA here is from genome assembly GCF_049446235.1 of Enterovirga sp. CN4-39. Taxonomy (NCBI): domain Bacteria; kingdom Pseudomonadati; phylum Pseudomonadota; class Alphaproteobacteria; order Hyphomicrobiales; family Methylobacteriaceae; genus Enterovirga; species Enterovirga sp. CN4-39. The sequence goes on from NZ_JBMSEF010000008.1 coordinate 94,789, forward strand.
CCGGCCCTCGTCGGGTCGCGACGGAGCTTGGAACTCTTGACGTTCCAGCCCCTTGAGCCCACTAGCATCCGTGGCTTGTTCGGGGCGTAGCGCAGTCTGGTAGCGCATCTGCTTTGGGAGCAGAGGGTCGCTGGTTCGAATCCGGCCGCCCCGACCACCGCCACGCGTTGAGGACAGACGGACCGAATGCCTGCCCGAATCTTTAAGCCCGCCAAGAGCGCGACGCAGTCGGGCCTCGCGCGCACGAAGCTCTGGCATCTCCAGTTCGAGCAGGAGACCCCGCGCGAGATCGAGCCCCTGATGGGCTGGACCTCCTCGGGCGATACGCGCCAGCAGCTGAACCTCCGCTTCGACACGAAGGAGGAGGCGATCGCCTACGCGGAGCGCGAGGGCATCCCCTACCGGGTCGAGGAGCCGACCGAGAGCCGGCCCCGGACCATGGCCTATTCGGACAATTTCAAGTTCAACCGCACGGCCCCCTGGACGCATTGAGCTAGGCGGCACACGGCGGGCGCGAAGCCTTCGCGCCCTGTGTCGCTCCCGCGCGGCGGGAACGCCGATAGCCGTGACGCGCGCTCCTGAAGCGGCCTCGGGCCGCTGAGCCGCTTTCGGCACTCTTCGACCTCTTCCCAGATCGACGACGCTCCCGTCAGCGTTCCACGACGATGCGCGGCCGCGCGAGCACCGGGCCCGGGCTTCGGCCGCATCGCTCGTTCCCGCCAGGCGGCCGTTTATATCAATGTATTGACATTTATTGCCGCCCCGGTAGCGTGATGGGTGCCGGCCGACCGGCGATCCATGCTCGGGCCAGGACAATCCGCGGATGCTGTTGAGCGACGAGCAGAGCGAAATCAGGGACGTCGCTCGCCGGTTCGCGCGGGAGAAGGTGGCGCCGGGCTACCAGGCGCGCGAGGGCACGGGCCGGGTCGAGCGCGACCTGCTGCGGGAGATGGGCTCGCTCGGGCTGATCGCGCCCGAGCTTCCGGAGGAGTTCGGCGGCCTCGCCCAGCCGAGCGTGACGAGCGGCCTGATCGCCGAGGAGATCGGCTATGCGGACATCAACGTCGCCTATGTCCAGATCCTCGGCTCGCTGAACGGCGCGATCATCTCGCGCTACGCCTTGCCCGAACTCGCGGCCGAATGGGTGGGCCGGATCGTCTCCGGCGAGAGCGTGGTGGCGATCGGGCTGACGGAGCCGCGCGGCGGCTCCGATGCCGCGAACCTCGCGCTCTCTGCCCGCCGCGACGGCGACAGCTACATCCTCAAGGGCGAGAAATCCTCGATCTCGATGGCCGACCAGGCGGACGCGATCGTCACCTTCGCCCGCACCGGCAGCCCCGAGGACGGCGCGCGCGGCGTCTCGGCCTTCCTGATCCCGATGGATGCGCCGGGCGTCTCCACCCTTCGGTTCACGGATCTCGGCTCAAAGGCGATCGGGCGCAGCTCGGTCTTCTTCGACGAGGTGCGGGTGCCGGTCGCCAACCGGCTCGCGGCCGAGGGGGCGGGCTTCGTCCAGGTGATGCAGGGCTTCGACTTCAGCCGTGCCCTGATCGGGCTGCAATGCCTCGGCTCGGCTCAGGCCTCGCTCGACGAGAGCTGGGCCTACATCCAGGAGCGCCAGGCCTTCGGCAAGCCGCTCGCCGACAAGCAGGGCGTCACCTTCCCGCTCGCCGAGGCGGAGGGATTGGTCGAGGCGGTCCGGCAGCTTTGCTACAACACCCTCGCGCTGCGTGATGCGGGCCGCCCGCACACGGCGGAGGCCGCCATGTGCAAATGGCTCGGCCCCAAGACGGCGGTCGACACCATCCACCAGTGCCTTCTCACGCACGGTCATTACGGCTGGTCGCTGGACCTGCCGCACCAGCAGCGCCTGCGGGACGTGATGGGCCTCGAGATCGGGGACGGCACGGCGCAGATCATGAAACTCATCATCGCGCGGGAAAGGCTCAGGGCGGCTCGCCGCTGACGAGCGACGAGAGCCGAAAGAGCTCCGCGCAAAAGGGGACCGGGATGGGAACGACCGCAGGATTGCTGGAAAAGCGGGCCGCCGAGGCGCGTGCGTCGGGAGCCTGGCGCGACGAGACGCTGCTCGACCACCTCGCCCGCGCCGTGGCGAACACGCCGGACAAGATCGCAGTCGTCGCGAACCGGGCCGATACCGGCGCCGAGACGCGGCTGACCTATCGCGAGCTCGACGCCCGGGCGACCCGGGTGGCGCAATCCCTTCGCGCCCGGGGCGTCGGCCGCGGCGACGTCGTCTCCTTCCAGCTGCCGAACTGGTGGGAATTCACGGTCCTGCACCTCGCCTGCCTGAAGCTCGGGGCGGTCTCGAACCCCCTGATGATCATCTTCCGGGAGCGCGAGCTCGGCTTCATGCTGGGCCTCGCGGAGGCGAGGGTGCTCGTCGTCCCGGCCTCTTTCCGGGGCTTCGACCACGCCGGCATGGCGAAGGACCTCCAGGCGAGGCTGCCCAAGCTGGGGCACGTCTTCGTTGTCGGCGGGGGCGGCGAGACTGATTTCGCCACCCTGCTCGAGCCGGGTGCGGGCGAGGCCTTCGAGCCGGCCCCTCTCTCGCCGGACGACGTCATCCAGCTTCTCTATACGAGCGGCACGACGGGCGAGCCCAAGGGGGTGACGCACACCTCCAACACGATGCTGTCCAATCTCGGTCCCTTCGCCGAGCGGCTGCACCTGGGGGCCGACGACGTCATCCACATGCCCTCGCCGATGGCCCACCAGCTGGGCTTCATGTACGGCCTCGTCCTTCCCGTGATGCTCGGCGGCACGGCCGTGCTGCAGGACATCTTCGTGGCCGCCGAGATGCAGCGGCAGATCGCGGAGAACGGCGCCACCTTCACGATGGGCGCGACGCCCTTCCTCAACGACCTCGCCGACCATGTGGAGCGGACCGGCCAGGGCACGCCGAGCCTGCGCATCTTCGTGTCGGCCGGCGCCCCGATCCCGCGCGCCCTCGTCACCAAGGCGAAGGCGGCCCTGGGCGCTTCCATCATCTCCGGCTGGGGCATGTCCGAGAACGGCGCGGTCACGACGACGCGCCCGGAGGATCCGGAAGAGAAGACCACCAATACGGACGGCGTTGCGCTGCCCGGGATGGAGGTCCGGGTCATCGACGCGAACGGCGACGTCCTCCCGCCCGGCGAGGAGGGCTACCTCCAGGTTCGCGGCTGCTCGAATTTCGTCGGCTACCTGAAGCGGCCCGAACTCGACCCGCAGGATCCGGACGGCTGGTTCGATACGGGCGACCTCGCCCGCATGGACGAGGCCGGCTACATCCGCATCGCGGGCCGCGCCAAGGACATCATCATCCGGGGTGGCGAGAACATCCCGGTCGTCGAGGTCGAGGGCTTGCTCTTCAAGCACCCCGCCATCGCGGCCGTCGCCATCGTGGGCTACCCGGACGAACGCCTCGGCGAGCGCGCCTGCGCGTTCGTGGTCCCGCGCGAGGGCCAGAGCTTCTCCTTCGAGGAGATGTCCGCCTATCTCGCCGACCAGAAGATGGCCCGGCAATACGTCCCGGAGCGGCTCGAGATCGTGGCCGACCTGCCGCGGACGCCGAGCGGGAAGATCCAGAAATTCAAGCTGCGTGAGGCCGTGAAGCGGCCTGCCTAGGCCGGCACGGCAGCCCGGACGCGATCAACGACAACAAACTGGAGGGAACGATGAGGATGGATAGACGGTCATTCCTTGCGGCCGGCGCGGCCGCGAGCCTGGTGCTGCCGGCAGGCCGGGCGCGGGCGCAGGGCAATCAGGTGATCCGCATCGGCGTGATCACGGACATGTCCGGCATCTACCGCGACCTGTCCGGGCCGACGAGCGTCGCCTGCACGCGGCAGGCCGTCGAGGAGTTCACGGCCGCGAACCCGAACATCAAGGTCGAGGTGCTCGTCGCCGACCACCAGAACAAGCCGGATGTCGGCCTGTCGATCATCCGGCAATGGTTCGACCAGGGCGGCGTCGACATCATCACCAATGTCGGCAACACCTCCATCGCGCTCGGCGCGCGCGGGCTGATCGAGGAGAAGGACAAGGTCTCGCTCGTGACGGTCGCAGGCAGCTCGGACCTCACGGGCAAGAGCTGCAGCGCCAACATGCTGCACTGGTCCTGGGATTCCTGGTGCCTCGCCCACTCGACCGCGACTTCGCTGGTGAAGGCGGGCGGCGACAAGTGGTTCTTCATCACGGCCGACTACGCCTTCGGCCATGCCGCCCAGGCTGACGGCACCCGCTTCGTCGAGGCGGCGGGCGGCAAGGTGCTGGGCGCCGTGCGCTACCCCTATGGCTCGACCAACGACTTCTCGTCCTACCTGCTCCAGGCCAAGTCGAGCGGCGCCAACGTCCTCGCCTTCGCCAATGCCGGGACCGAGCTGATCGCCTCCCTGAAACAGGCGCAGGAATTCGGCCTTGACCAGAGCGGCATCCGCATGGCCTCCATGGTGACCTTCATCACCGATATCGGCGGGATGGGGCTCCCGGTCGCCAAGGGGCTGTCGCTGACGGAAACCTTCTACTGGGACCTCAACGACAGGACGCGCAGCTTCATGAGCCGAGTGAAGCCGAAGCTGCCGGCCAACACCTTCCCCAACATGAGCCAGGCCGGCGATTACTCGGGCGTCCTGCACTACCTGAAGGCCGTGAAGGAACTCGGCGTCGAGAAGGCCAAGGCCTCCGGCCGGGCCGTCGTCGAGCAGATGAAGCGCATGCCGACCGACGACGATTGTTTCGGGCAGGGCTCGATCCGGGTCGACGGGCGCAAGATCCACCCCGCCTACCTGTTCACGGTGAAGACCCCTCAGGAAAGCAAGGGGCCGGGCGACTACTACAAGCTCGTCTCGACCTTGCCGGCCGATCAGGCCTTCCGACCCCTCAAGGACGGGAACTGCCCGCTCGTGCGCGCCTGACCCGGAAGGGGCCGGCCCTCAGGCCGGCTCCTCCTCGCGGCCATTGTCGTCGGCCGCCATGGCGGCAAGCCCGTCCCGGAGGCGGTCCAGGAGGCGGTAGAGCTGCAGGAGCTCATCCGACGAAAGCCCGGCCAGGGAGACGTCGTAGAAGGACCTGATCTCCTCGAGCATGCGGGCCCACTCGGCCTGTCCCGTGTCGGTCAGGCGGATGCGGCGGCTGCGCCGGTCCTCGAGATCCTGCACGCGCTCGATCCAGCCGCGGCTCTCGAGCCGGTCGAGCACGATGGAGAGGTTCTGCCGGGTGAGCATGAGGAACGCGATCAGCTCCTTCACGCTCATGCCGGCCTGGCCCACGCGCGGCCGCGCGAGCGCGCCGAGCACAGCCCATTGCTGGGTCGTGCTGCCGAAGCTCGACACCGCACGGGTGCCGACTTTGTGCATGAGATTCGAGCTCTGATAGAGCCGGAAATAGAGCCGGTTCGCCAGGTCGAAGCGGGTCGGATCGGCCGGTGGAGGGGTCCGTCGAGTGTCTGCCAAGGCCGCCCGAATCCAGATATGACAAGGTATTGCTATTTCTACGCAGGCTTGCTTAGGCTGCGCCAGCACAATCGAGAGGATCGCTGCACGTGACGAGGCTTCAAGGCAAGACGGCGATCGTGACCGGCGGCGCTGGCGGGATCGGCTCGGCGACCTGCAGGCGCTTCGCCCGCGAGGGCGCCGCGGTCGCGGTCCTCGATCTCGACCTCCCGGCGGCCGAAAAGGTCGCGGCGGAAATCGCGGGTGCGGGCGGCAAGGCGGCGGCCTTCCGGTGCGACATCACGAAGCGCGACGAGGTCGAGGCGGCCGTGAAGGGCGCCGGCGAGGCGCTCGGTCCGATCTCGATCCTGGTCAACAATGCCGGCTTCGACATCTTCAAGCCGTTCCTGGCGACGGAACCGTCCGAGTGGGAGCGGCTGATCTCCGTCAACCTCGTCGGCGCGCTGAACATGCACCACCTCGTGCTGCCCGGCATGGTCGAGCGCGGCTACGGCCGGGTGGTGAACGTCGCCTCCGACGCGGCCCGGGTCGGCTCGACGGGCGAGGCCGTCTATGCGGCCTGCAAGTCTGCCCTCCTCGGCCTGACCAAGACGCTCGCGCGCGAACACGCCCGGCACGGCATCACGCTGAACGTCGTCTGCCCCGGGCCGACGGACACGAACCTGTTCGAGGAGTTCAGGAAGGGAGCCGGCAACCCCGAGAAGCTGATGGAATCCTTCCGCCGGTCCATCCCGCTCGGCCGGATCGGCCAGCCGGACGACCTGCCCGGCGCGATCAGCTTCTTCGCCAGCGACGACGCCGCCTACGTGACCGGCCAGGTGATCAGCGTCTCGGGCGGCCTCTCGATGGCCGGCTGAGCGCGCAAAGGGAGCGAGACATGACCTACGAGGACATCCTCTACGAGGAGCGCGGCGACGGCGTCGCCCGCATCACCATCAACCGGCCGGACCGCTACAACGCCTTCCGCGGCCAGACCGTGGAGGAGCTGATCCACGCCTTCCAGCGCGCGGGCTGGAACAAGAAGATCGGCGTGATCGTGCTCGCCGGCGCGGGCGACAAGGCGTTCTGCACCGGCGGGGACCAGACGGCGCATGACGGCCAGTACGACGGCCGCGGCACGATCGGCCTGCCGATCGAGGAGCTGCAGAGCCTCATCCGCGACGTGCCGAAGCCGGTGATCGCCCGCGTCCAGGGTTTTGCCATCGGCGGCGGCAACGTCCTCGCTACCATCTGCGACCTCACGATCGCATCCGAGAAGGCGCAGTTCGGCCAGGTCGGCCCGAAGGTCGGCTCGGTCGATCCGGGCTTCGGCACGGCCTATCTGGCCCGCGTGGTCGGCGAAAAGCGGGCCCGCGAGATCTGGTACCTGTGCCGCCGCTACACGGCGCAGGAGGCTATGCAGCTCGGGCTCGTGAACGCCGTCGTGCCGCACGAGGAGCTCGACGCCGAGGTGGACCGCTGGTGCGCCGAGCTGATGGAGCGCAGCCCGACCGCGCTCGCCATCGCCAAGCGCTCCTTCAACGCCGATACGGAGAGCATACGCGGCATCGCCTCGATGGGAATGCAGGCGCTCAGCCTCTATTACGACACCGACGAATCCCGGGAAGGCGGCATCGCGTTCCGCGAGAAGCGCAAACCCGACTTCCGCAATCCCGCCAAGAAGTCGGAAGGCTGAACGGGGCCGGCCTAGCGTCCCCTCCCCATTTCGCTCGCATGGAGGTGGAGATAGGTCGGCTCGAATTCGCCGATCGCGGCGAGGGCCTCCCAATCCAGGATGGTCAGCCTGCCCCGTCCGACCATGATGAGGCTCTGGCCCCGGAGTTCCTGGAGCGACCGGTTGACGTGCACGGCCGAGAGGCCGAGCGCGTCGCCGATCTCCTCCTGCGTGATCGGCAGCGGCACCGTCCCGTCCGCGGCCATGCCGATGGCGTCGAGCCGCGCATACATCTCGCAGAAGAAGTGGGCCATCCGGGAGAGCGCCTTGCGGCGGCCCATCCCGACCATCCACTCGCGGAAGGTCGCGGCATCGATGAGGGTCTCCCGCCAGAACGAGCCCGCGATCCGCGGGTGGCGGGCCATCAGATCCTCGAGCACCCGGTGCTGGATGAACCCGACCCGGCCCGCGGTCACCATCGCGACGTCGTGATCCATCGTCCGGAGGTGGAGGCACTGCAGATCGGGGATCTCGCCCGGGATGTGAAAGGCCAGGATCTGTCGACGGGATTCTCCCGCGAGCTTGTAGCGCGACGCGATGCCTTCCAGGATCAGGCAGGACTGGGACGGCCGGTCGCCCTCGCGCACGATGTCCTGATCGGGCCCGATCTCGCGCACAAGCATCGGCAAGGCGCGGAGGCTCTCCCGCTCGTCAGCCGCAAGATCAACGATGCTCTCCATCTTGCGGACGAGCGGATGCGGTTCTTCCCTCAGTGGATAATGCACGGACGCCCCCCTCTCCGGCACGGGAGCCCGCTAACGTCTCCACCCCACGGACCGTGGCGTGTGGAGCCCGGGCCGGATCAGCGGGATGTTATTCGCGGATGCTGACCGGCGATATCGCAGAACGATAACCTGGGTGAGGTACTACCTGAGGGGTAGAACTGCGCAGGATTATCCCTAGATCTTTCACGATTATTTTACCTCTCGACCCTCTGTGCACGGCATACTCCAGCCACTTGCACCCGCCGAGAAGGCATTCCGGCTGGCCGGGGCGAAGAAAACACGCCCGACTAGTCGCCCACCTGCACAAAAATTCTGCGCAGCCGAGCTGTTGATCCGTCGCGCAAGGCCGGATTGCGAAGGATCGACGCCGAACACCGACGGTGCAGCGTGGACAAGCCGCCACCACCGGCCACGCGTTACTATGGACGAAAGCGGACTAAGCGCAGCCCGCCTCACGTCGCGCCGCGCTTGCGCGCTGCCGCCAAGTCGACCCGCCGGCCGGGGCGAGCCCGGATCATTCCCTGCCACCACGAGTTGACGCCGATGGAGGAAGCGATCTTCCTGCCGGATAGAACCGCGCCGGAGCGACGGCATGAGCCGGGCCAAATCCCTCAGCACAGTCGTGCTGGTTGCAGGACTGGTTGCGGGCGGGCTCGCCGCCCCGTCTCCGTCCTCGGCCCAGTCGCGCCTCAAGCAGCTGATCGAGAGGCTTCGGGGCCAGACGATGCCGGCCGGCATCGTCAAGTCCAACGGACGGATCGAGGCCACGCAGGTCGATGTGTCGGCCAAATATGCCGGGCGCCTTTCCAAGGTCCTCGTCAGGGAGGGCGACGAGGTCAAGGCGGGCGAGGTCGTTGCGGAGATCTCGTCACCTGAGACGGTAGCCCAGCTCCGCGGCGCCCAGGCGCAGGTTCTGCGGGCCAAGCAGAGCCTTGCGGAAGCCGTCGCCCTGATTGCCCAGCGCAAGAGCGACCTGGTCTTCGCCTCGAACGACTTCGACCGCGGCAAGGAACTGGTCGGAAAGGGCTACATGACCCAGCAGGTCTTCGACCAGCGCAAGGCCAAGGCGGATTCCGCGAAGGCCGCGCTCACGGCCGCCGAGGCCCAGCGCGACCAGGCTCAATTCGCCGTGCAGAGCGCCGAGGCCGAGGTGCAGCGGCTCGAAGCCATACTGGTCGACCTCGTGCTGCGGGCGCCGTGCGATGGCCGCGTCCAGTACAAGCTCGCGCAGCAGGGCGAGGTGGTGGGCGCCGGGACCCGCATCCTGACGCTGCTCGACCTCAGCGACGTCTACATGACGATCTACCTGCCGGCCGCGGAGGCCGGCCCGCTCGCGCTCAACGACGAGGCCCGCATCATCCTCGATCCCGTGCCGCAATACGTTGTTCCCGCCACGATCAGCTTCGTGGCGACGGAAGCGCAGTTCACCCCGAAGACGGTCGAGACCGCGGAGGAGCGCGAGAAGCTCACCTTTCGCGTGAAGCTCCAGATCGACCCGAAGGTCCTCGCAGACTACCACGACCGGGTGAAGACGGGCGTCCGCGGAATGGGCTTCGTCCGCACGAACCCCGACGTGCCCTGGCCCGCGGATCTCGCCGTGAAGCTGCCGTGATGGCGGTCGCCGCTGTTGCCCGGTTCGAGCACGTCACCCACCGCTACGGCGACACGGTCGCGCTCGACGACGCATCGCTGGACCTGCCGGCGAGCCGCATGGTGGGAATCATCGGGCCGGACGGCGTGGGCAAGTCGACGCTGCTGGCCATCGTGTCCGGCGTGCGCCGGATCCAGACGGGAAAGGTCCAGGCGCTCGGGGGCGACATGGCGGACCGGCGCCACCGGGCGAAGGAGGCGGCGCGCATCGCCTACATGCCTCAGGGTCTCGGCCGGAATCTCTACCCGACCCTCAGCGTCTTCGAGAACATCGACTTTCATGGCCGGCTCTTCGGCCAGGGCCCGTCCGAGCGGCGCCGACACATCACCGAACTGCTCACGGCAACCGGGCTCGATCCCTTCGAGGCGCGCCCGGCCGGCAAATTGTCGGGGGGCATGAAGCAAAAGCTCAGCCTGTGCTGCGCCCTCATCCACGATCCCGACCTCCTGATCCTCGACGAGCCGACGACCGGCGTGGACCCGCTCTCGCGCGGCCAGTTCTGGGACCTGATCGGGTCGATCCGGGCACGGCAGCCCGGCATGAGCGTGGTCGTCGCGACCGCCTACATGGACGAGGCCTCCCGCTTCGACTGGCTGGTCGCCATGGACGACGGCAAGGTCATCGCGACCGGCGCGCCCGCCGAACTGCTGGCCAGGACGGAGAAATCCGACCTGGAATCGGCCTTCATCGCGCTGCTGCCGCCGGAGAAGCAGGCCGAGCACAAACCCGTCGTGCCACGCCCCCGGCCGCCGAGCCTGGACACGACACCCGCCATCGAGGCGGAGCACCTGACCCGGCGCTTCGGCGACTTCACGGCCGTGGACGACGTCAGCTTCCGGATCGGCCGCGGCGAGATCTTCGGGTTTCTCGGCTCGAACGGCTGCGGCAAGTCGACGACGATGAAGATGCTGACCGGCCTCCTGCCGGTCACCGAAGGAAAGGCGAGGCTCTTCGGCCGGCCGATCAGCGACAGCGACATGGAGACCCGCCGCAACGTCGGCTACATGTCGCAAGCCTTCTCGCTCTACGGCGAGCTGACGGTGCTGCAGAACCTCGAGCTGCACGCCCACCTCTACCACCTCCCGTCCGACGACATCCCCGTGCGCATCGCGGAGTTGCTCGAGCGCTACGAGCTCGGCGCGGTCAGGCATGCGCGACCCGAAAGCCTGCCGCTCGGCATGAAGCAGCGCCTCCAGCTGGCGGTCGCCGTGCTGCACAGGCCCGCCATGCTGATCCTCGACGAGCCGACCTCTGGCGTCGACCCCATCGCCCGCGATGCCTTCTGGCGGACGCTGATCGACCTCTCGCGCGACGAGGGCGTCACCATCTTCATCTCCACGCACTTCATGAACGAGGCGGAGCGCTGCGACCGCATCTCGCTGATGCACGCCGGGCGGGTGCTCGCGGTCGGCAGCCCGGAGGAGCTCGTGCGGGATCGCGGCAGCGCCTCGCTCGAGGATTGCTTCATCGACTACCTCGCCGAGGCAGCGGGAATCGACCGGCAGGCGCCTGCCGCGACGGCGGCGGAGCCTGCCGCGCAGGCGCCCCAGGCCGCGGCGCCGCCCCGCAGCTTCAGCCCCCGCCGGCTCTGGGCCTATGCGCGGCGCGAGACCATGGAGCTGCTGCGGGATCCCATCAGGATCGCGTTCGCGTTCATCGGCCCGATCGTGCTGATGATCGCCTTCGGCTACGGCATCTCCTTCGACGTCGAGAATATCCGCTTCGCGGCCTTCGACCAGGACAACAGCCCGGAAAGCCGCCAGCTGGTCGATGCGTTCACGAGCTCGCGGTACTTCAGCGAGCAGCCGCCCATCCAGGACGTGCAGCAACTCGACCAGCGGTTCCGCAGCGGCAGCGTGCAGGTCGCCCTGGAGATCCCGCCGGGTTTCGGGCGTGACCTGGTGGCCAACCGGGTCCCGGAAGTCTCCGTGTGGCTTGACGGCGCGATGCCGTTCCGGGCCGAGACGGCCCGGGGCTATGTCACGGGGCTCGCCAATCAATACGCCTACCAGCTGAGCCTGGAGCGGACGGGAACCGGCTCGACCGGCTCTCCCGTGAGCGTGGAGACGCGCTTTCGCTACAACCAGGCCTTCAAGAGCGTGAACGCCATGGTGCCGGGCGTGGTGATGCTGCTGCTCATCCTCATCCCGGCCATCATGTCGGCCATCTCGGTCGTCCGGGAAAAGGAGACCGGATCGATCGCCAATTTCCGCTCCACGCCGATCACGAAGTTCGAATTCCTGTTCGGCAAGCAGCTCCCCTATATCGGCATCGCGATGATCAATCTGGGGCTGCTGGTCCTGGTTGCGTGGTTCCTGTTCGGCGTGCCCGTGAAGGGATCGGCCTTGGCCCTCGTCGTCGGGACGCTGTTCTACGTCACGGCCACGACGGGCTTCGGCCAGCTGATCTCGACCTTCACGCGGACCCAGGTCGCGGCGGTGTTCGCCACCGCAATCCTGTCGGTCATTCCGGCCGTCAACTTTTCCGGCCTGCTGGTGCCCGTCTCCTCGCTCTCGGGCAGCGCGCGGCTGATCGGGCTTTCGCTGCCGCCGGCCTGGTACCAGCAAATCACGCTCGGCACCTTCACGAAGGGGCTGCCGTTCGCGGAACTCGGCTTCAACATACTGGTGCTGGCAGGGCTCGCCCTGGTCTTCCTGGTGCTTTCGCAGCTCCTCCTGCAGAAGCAGGAGACGTGACGTGACGGGGATCGGCGGCGACGCTCCGACGGCTCCGCCCCCGCTCCGCATGGGGTTCCGGACGCACGCACAGAACGTCTTCCGCCTCGTCGTCAAGGAACTGCGCAGCATCCGGGCAGACCCCGTGATGCTGTTCCTCGTCGTCTACGCCTTCACGCTCGCGGTCTACACGGTCGCCTCCGGCGCCTCGACAGAGGTGCGGGATGCTTCGGTCGGGGTGGTCGACGAGGACCGCTCCGAGCTCTCGCGGCAGATCGTGAGCGCGCTGCTTCCACCCCTGTTCAAGCGCGTCGTTCCCATCACGCCCCGCGAAGTCGATCCGAAGATGGACACGGGAGAACTCGTGTTCGTGCTCGACATCCCGCCCCGCCTCGAGGCCGACGTGCTGTCCGGCCGGTCGACCGAGGTTCAGCTCGACATCGACGCCACCGCCATGACCCAGGCCGGCAACGGGGCGGTCTACATCCAGAGCATCGTGACCCAGGAGGTCACCGCGTTCGGGGAGCGCCTCGGGATCAAGGTCGGCGCTCCGGTCCGGGTGGTGACGCGGGCCAAGTTCAATCCCAACCTGCAATCGAGCTGGTTCACCTCCGTCATGCAGGTGATCAACAACATCACGCTCCTGACGGTCATTCTCACCGGGGCGGCCCTGATCCGCGAGCGCGAGCAAGGCACGATCGAGCACCTGCTCGTCATGCCGCTCGTCCCCTACGAGATCATGCTCGCCAAGATCATCGCCAACGGGCTCGTGATCCTGGTCGCGGCCGGCCTGTCCCTCGCCTTCGTCGTCCAATGGTGGCTCGGTGTGCCGATCGCCGGCTCCATCCCGCTCTTCCTCCTCGGGACCGCCTTCTACGCGCTGGCCGTAGCGGCGCTCGGCATCCTCCTCGCCACGATCGCCACCTCGATGGGGCAGTTCGGCCTGCTCGTGATACCCGTGCTGCTTCTGATGCAGCTGCTGTCCGGGAGCAGCACGCCCATGGAAAGCATGCCGGTCTGGCTGCGCTACCTCATGCTGACCATCAGCCCGACGCCGCATTTCGTGGCCTTCTCGCAGGCCGTTCTCTACCGCGGGGCGGATCTTCCAATCGTCTGGCCCCAGCTTCTCGCCCTTGCGGCGCTCGGCAGCGTCTATTTCACCGCCGCCCTCCGCCGGTTCCGGCGCGTGTTCTTCGGCGACTGACCGGCGGGGCGCGGCGGATCCCGTAAGGGAGGCTCCTCTCGGGCGGTCGGGCGCGGAGCGAACGCCGGACCTTCGCGCTCAGGGCCGCACCATGACCTTCAGGGCCTCGCGCTCGTTCATCGCGCGGTAGCCGTCCGGCACCCCGTCGAGATCGACGGTGCGGTCGAACACGCGCCCGGGCTGGATGCGTCCGTCCATCACGTCCGGCAGGAGATCCGCGATATAGGCGCGAACCGGCGCGGGGCCGCCCGCCACGCTGACGTTCTTGTAGAAGGTCAGCTTGCCGCCCGGCACGGCCTCGTAATGCGGCACGCCCACGCGCCCGACGGAGCCACCCGGACGGGCGATCGCCACCGAGGTCCCGACGGCCTGCTCCGTGCCGACGCATTCCAGCACCGCATGGGCGCCGAAGCCGCCGGTCAGCTCGCGCACCCGCTCGGTGGCCTCGTCGCCGCGCTCGCTCACCACGTCCGTCGCGCCGAATTCGCGGGCGAGCGCGATCCGGTCCGGATGGTGGCCCATGATGATGATCCGCTCGGCGCCGAGCCGTTTGGCGGCCAGCACGCCGCAGAGGCCGACGGCACCGTCGCCGATGACGGCGGCGGTCGTGCCCGGCCGCACCTTCGCGGCCACGGCGGCATGGTGGCCCGTGCCCATCACGTCCGACAACGTCAGCAGGGAGGGCATCAGGGCGTCGTCCGGTCCGACATCCAGGGGAAAGAGCGTGCCGTCGGCATACGGGATGCGAAGGGCCTCCGCCTGGGCGCCGTCCAGGCCGCTGCCGTTGCCGAAGAACCCGAGGTGGATGCAGGCGGTCGGCAGGCCCTCGTCGCAGAACATGCAGGTCCCGTCGGAGGACGCAAACGGCATGACGACCACCTGCCCACGCCTGATGCGCTCGACGTCGCTGCCGACGTCCTCGACGATCCCGATCGCCTCGTGGCCCATGCGCTGGTCGGTCTGGTTGGGGCCGCCCTTGTAGGGCCAGAGGTCGCTGCCGCAGATGCAGGCGCGGGTGACGCGGATCACCGCGTCCGTGGGCGCCATGATGGCGGGATCCGGAACGTCCTCGATCCGAACGTCGCCGGCCTGGTGCATGATCGTCGCGCGCATGGATCCGCCTCCGGTATCGTTGCCGCCCCGCCGGGGAGGAAAGCCGTCGGGGTGGACGCGTTCCCGCCCTCCCACCCGCGCGGCCTCTGCGTCCGGCAGCATACGCGGCCTGACAGCTCGGGCCGCCGCATTCTCGAGCCGAACCCCGAGCGGAACGGCCGCCTAGCTGAGAAGCTCGCAATACGTTCGGCTCATTATAAGCCGATGACCTATCAGACAATCAGTACTCCTGATGCGGAACTCAGATTACGGCTTTCTTTCCAGAGCTGAATTACAGAGCTCAATCCATTAAAAGTCGGTAATGCGACAAGCTCTACCATTGTCATCGTGAGTTACGTCATTGATATAGCCTGTCGCGGCAGGGAGAAACCGGCATCCTAGCCCCCGAGGAGGCGGGCGATGCTCGACCGGCCGCCGGGCGAGGAGCCCGCGATGGAGCGACGAGTTCACGGGGCGAAGGTGATGCGGTCTGGGCTGAGTTTTTCGGCGCGGTCTGATGCGCGCGATCGATCCTTCCTGGCTTATCCGCGCTTTCGCCAAGGGAAGGAGTGTCCAGCGGGGTGGCAGGCTGTTGCCAGGGGCGGGGCCGTCGATGCCGTGATCCTGACACGGCACGCGACGGACCAGGCGCTCAGCTTCCTCCTGAACAACCTCGAGGACCCGCTGGTCCCGGTCGTCAGCATCGTTTCGCAGTCTCACCGCCTGATCGATGCCGCTCCGGCCGGAGAGGACGGCGCCTGGGCACGTGCGGAGCAGATTTCCAAGCGGCTGAACCAGCTCACCGACGCGGTTCTCTACTCTTCCCGGCCGGAGGACATCCTCCTGGCGCGCATGTACAGCCGCGAGCTGGCGCTCGCCCCTGTCTACGACCGCACGTCGCGAGAGCTCGTGAGCTATCCGCTCGCGGGCCGCATGGAGAACGTCTCCGAGACCGCCAATCGCCTGTGCGAGGACGGCCTGCTCGCGCGGAGCTTCTTCGACAAGTTCCAGTGCTGCCCGGATTGCCGCTCGTCGGTGCTCAACGTGCGAGAGGAGTGCAACAAGTGCCGCTCCTCCAACATCGAGGAGCAGACGATCGTCCATCACTTCCGCTGCGGCCACATGGCGCCGGAAAGCACGTTCCGGAATGGCGTCCGCTTCGAATGCCCGAAATGCGGCGATGCGCTGCGGCACATCGGCCTGGACTACGACAAGCCGGGCTCCGTCGTGATCTGCGCGGATTGCGGGGACATCAACGATCTTCCCGCGATCGGCTTCAAGTGCATCGATTGCGGCTCGCACCATGACAGCGAGCAGGTGCCGGTGGTCACGCGCTACAGCTACACGCTGACCGGCGCAGCCATCGCGTACCTGACACAGGGCGTGCCCGCGATGACGGAGCGGTTCGGGCTGCGGCACGAACGTTTCGACATGCTGTTGGAACAGGTCCAGCGCGAGCAGCGGGAGTTCAAGACGCCTTTCCAGGTCATGAGGATGCGGTTCCTCAATGCAGGCGCCATCAGAAACAAGAGCGTGCGCCTGTGGGAGGAAACCCGCAAGCTCGTGGACGACGCGCTGCATAGTTCGCTGCGGGAGGTGGATGCCGTCCGGGACGAGGGCGACAGCATGCTCATCCTCATGCCGCGCGCCGACCGGCGCGAAGCAGAGGCGATGCAGGGCGCCATCCGGCGCCGCCTTGGCGACATCCTGAAGGAAGACCTCCAGGTCGGGTTCGAAGTCCTGCCCGAGCCCAGGCTTTGGAACCGGGCGTCATAGGCCAGATCCGTCCGCCTTCACGCCGCAACCAGCATCGTCAAGATGATCGACCTTGCAGCACCCTTTGTCATGCTCGGGAACTTCGAGTGGCTCGCGTTGCTCTCGATGTTCTGGTTCATGATCGTCCTCGAACTGCCGCGGTACACGCTCGCGTTCGGGGCGGTCTTGGCGCGCGCGCTGTTTGTCCGGGAGCGGAAACTCACGGCAGCGGAGCGGGCCTATCTGGACAGCCTGAAGCTCTCCGTCGTGATCGCCGGGCACAACGAGGCGCATGCGATCGGCAAGTGCCTGCGCTCGCTCGGAGAGCAGACCCGGCGCATCGACGAGATCATTGTCGTCGATGACGGCTCGACCGACGACATGCGGGACGTCATCAACGAGCTGCGCCGCCAGGGGCTGATCACCACGGCGATCAGCAACCAGGTCCGTTGCGGAAAGCCTGCATCCACCAATCTGGGCATCGGCGCATCAACGGGCGACATCGTCATCAACCTGGATGCCGACTGCTCGCTCGACCGGGATGCGATCGAGAAGCTCATCGAGCCCTTCGTCGAGGGCCATGTAGGCGCGACCTGCAGTCCGATCGCGGTCCGCAATCACGACAGCTCGGCCGTCACGCGCTGGCAGGCCATCGAGTATCTCCAGTCGATCTGCCTCGGGAAGCGCGCGCTCGACATGCTGGGCCTCGTCGTCTGCGCGTCGGGTGCGTTCAGCGCGTTCCGCCGCGAAGCCCTCGATCAGGTCGGTATGCTGAGCGCCGGATCGGGCGAGGATTTCGAGCTGACGATGAGGCTGCGCCGCGCCGGCTGGCGGATCGCGTTCGCCGACCAGTCCTGGTGCTTCACCGACGTGCCGGAAACCGTTGCGGCCCTCACGCGCCAGCGTCGCCGCTGGGACCGCGACACGATCCGCATCCGCTTCAGGCTGTTTCGGAGCGTGTTCAACCCGTTCGCGCGATCCTTCTCCCCGATCGAGACGGGCGAGCAGATCGAATGGTGCGTGCTGAACCTGCTCACGACGGCAGCATTCCCGATCTATCTGGTCTGGCTGTTCTACATCTACGCAGGAGCAGCCCTGCCGATACTTCTCTCGGTCGCCCTGGTCTATCTTGTCTTGGACACGATCGGCTTTGGGATCGCGCTGTTCGTAACCCGGCGCTTCTGCGCGGCTACGATCTGGAGCCTCGTTCCGTACCTGCTGACATTCGGCCTGATCTACGCGGTCCTGATGCGATGCGTGCGCCTCTACGCCTATCTCGAGGAATGGGTGTGGTTCGCCTCCAGAAACGATCCGTACTCGCCGCGCCGGGTGGCTGCGCAGGCGCAATTCAGTTGAAAGGAGTGGGATAGATGATCCGGGCTCTGCGCGAGCGAAACGTTGCCGATAGGTTCCTGAACGACGTTCGGGCCGACCGGAAGCGGCAGCAACGGCTTGGGCGCTACGTTTACCTGGTGCTCCTGGCGCTTCTGTTCGGGTACCTCGTCCAGCTGTTCGCCGGGCCTTATCTCTGGCTACAGGCCGAAGGGTTGGTGCTTTCGGACCAGATCACGATTGCGTCGCCTCACGGCGTCCAGGTCGTCGAAATGATGGTCTCGCCCGGACAGCGGGTGCGAAAGGGCGACAGCCTCGTCAAAGTCCAGGCCCCGCAGGTGATCGACTCGATGGCCGAGCTGACCAGCCGTCTTGCCGAGTCCGCAGCGAGGCAGAGCGACGCCGCCGTGAAGGTGGAGGTCGCCCGCGCGCTGCTGAAATCCGCCACCGAGCGCTTCGAGGAGAACGACAGGCTCTGGAAGGAAGTTCTCGCGAAGAACAAGGAAACGGGGTTCATCTCGGAAGCGTTCATCTCGAACGCGCAGAACAACCGGTACGCGGCCCTCTCCGAGAAAGCCACGCGAGAGGCTGAGCTGCGCGCCGGGCTCGAGCAACTGGACGTGCTCAGCCGCGCGCACAAGGCGGCGGAGAACGCGCTCGACGAACTGCGGAGGACCTACAACGACGGGGTGATCGTTGCGCCGCAGGACGGTCTCGTCGGCGCGAAGGTCGCGGCGCCCGGCGATGTCTCGAAGGCGGGCGAGCCCCTTCTGCAACTGCATGTCGGCAAGCCCTACGCGCTCGTCTACCTGCCGACCGGCGCGCTCTTCGAGGTCGACATCGGCGAGAAGGTCAAGGTCGCCGACAACTTCAAGGAAGGGAAAGGACATGTTTCGGCGATCCTGCCGGTGACCGATCGCCTGCCCGCGGAGTTCCAGAAGACGTACCATCCGCCGACCCGTGCGCAGGTCGCCAGGATCGATCTCGACGATCCGAGCATCTTCCCGATGTCGACGACCGTCCGCGTGACGGGGGGCGCCTTCCTGAACGGCAACAAGACGGTGCAGGCCGCCAAGGACGCGGTCGGAAAGTACCTGAACCAAGACGCGATCACGCGCGCCGCGTCGGAGGGCTGGACCAAGATCGCCGGCCTGCTCCCCCTGGGAGTCGCCGATGCCCAGGCTCATCAGTAGGCGGGCGCTCTTGGCAGGGATCCTCGCGCTGGCGTGCACCCGCGCCGGCGCGGCACCCGGGGACAGAATGGCGGCGGCTCACAGGTCCATCTGGGTCTGGAACACCGCCGCCCTCCTCTCCCCTGCCGCAACCGCCCGGTTCGTCGCCGACGCGAAGGCTCTCGGACTGACCGACGCGTACCTGTTCCTGCGCGCGGCCGACTACACCAAGGAG
This sequence comes from Enterovirga sp. CN4-39, assembly GCF_049446235.1. Lineage (NCBI taxonomy): Bacteria > Pseudomonadati > Pseudomonadota > Alphaproteobacteria > Hyphomicrobiales > Methylobacteriaceae > Enterovirga > Enterovirga sp. CN4-39. The sequence goes on from NZ_JBMSEF010000008.1 coordinate 113,800, forward strand.
GAAGGCAGGATCGCAGCGCTCCTCGAGGCGCTGTCGGCAGCGGGGATCCGCGCCTGGGGCATGGAAGGCTGGCGCGGCTACTTCTCCGATGTGGAAGGCCCGGCGGGCCTCTATGCGGCCGTGGACGCGATGATCGCGTTCAACGGCCGGCATCGCGTGAAATTCGCCGGCTTCATGTCCGACCTGGAGCCCCAGGATGGGCAGGGCGAGGGACAGGACCTGTTCGTCAACGACGTCCCGCAGAGCAGGCTCACGCCGGAGCAGCTCGCCAGGCGCGACCGCATCCTCGCCGAATGGCTGGGCATCCACGAGACGATCCTCGGCAAGATGCAGGCCGCGGGGCTCCAGTACGGCGCGGCCGTCCCGAGCTGGGTCGACGACTATTTCGGCGAGCCGGTCGAGGCCGTGTTCAAGGGCGTCCGCAAGCCCCTCATCGAGCATCTGATGCCGCTCGTGCCGCTCTACGTGATCATGAGCTATACCACCGACCCCGCGCGGGTGCTGAACCGGATCGAGGGCGAGATGGCCTACGCGGCGGAACGGTTGCCGGACGGCCCGCGCGTCCTGTTCGGCCTCGAGACGCATGCGGGACCGGGCGCAGGGGTCTCGTATGCGGACACCCCGCCCAAGAACAGGCGCTCGGCCGTGCGCTCCGACCTCGCCACCATCGACATGGAGCTCGGCGCCCGCTGGCCCCGATCCCATCTGGGTTGGTCGCTGCACGATTACGAAGGCTGGGCAGCGCTGCCTGCCTGAGGATGTGATGACGGCCGCACGGTGCCCTGCTAGAGGGAATTCCGGCGCATGGCCCCGTAGCTCAGCTGGATAGAGCAGCCGCCTTCTAAGCGGCAGGTCGTAGGTTCGAGCCCTACCGGGGTCGCCATGCGCTGCGGCCGCCTTGTTTGGGCGACGCGTTCTCGGATCACACTCGGACAGACATCGTGAGCACCAGACCCGTCGCGATCGGCATCATCGGGGCCGGCATCATGGGCGAGCGCATGCTCGGCGCCATCCTGGACCAGCCGCAGGGCGCGGTTTCCGTCGCCGGGATCTGGGACCCATCCGCCGCCGCCCTCGACCGGATCGCGGCGCGGTTTCCATCAGTCAAGCGACACACGGATTCCGACGCCGTCATCGCGGCGAGCGACTGCGTGTACGTGGCCTCCCCGCCCGCCTCGCATCTGGGCTACGGGCGCGCCACCCTGCAGGCGGGCAAGACCTTCTTCGGCGAGAAGCCGCTCGCCGTGGATGTCGCCGATGCCCGCGCCTTCGTGCGCGAGGCTGGCGGCCGCGGGGCAGTGAACTTCCCCTTCGCGTCCTCGCTCGGCGTCGCCGCCCTCGCCGGGTGGATCGACGAGGGCGTGGTCGGCGCTCCCACCCGCATCGCCATAGAGGTCGCCTTCGCGACCTGGCCGCGCTCGTGGCAGGCGGATGCCGCGTCCTGGCTGGATCGCCGAGAGGAAGGCGGCTTCACGCGCGAGGTCGTGTCGCATTTCCTGTTCCTGTCGCGCCGCCTGGGCGGACCGATCGCGGGGCTCACGGCGAAGGCCGAGTTCCCGGAACCGGGCCGCTCCGAGCGCCGCATCGAGGCGACGTTCACGGCGGGCGGCATTCCCGTGACGCTGACCGGCAGCGTCGGGCAGACCGACAAGGACGACCACAACACCTGGACCATCGAGGGCGAGGGCGGCGCGGTGCGGCTGCGCGACTGGTCGGTGGCCGAGCGGCGCGGTCCCGACGGGACGTTCGAGGCGGCCCCGGACGCGCTGCCGAACGAGAAGGCCCGCCCGATCGCGCTCCGGCGGCAGCTCGACGGCGTCGTCCGCCTCGCCCGCGGCGAGCCGCATCACCTGGCGACCCTGCAGGAGGCCCTCGACGTGCAGGAGGTCGTCGAGGCGATCCTCGCGAGCTGAGGCCGTCTCCGCGCCCTGGGGGTAGATCCCGGCTTTTGCCGGGATGAGCGGAGAGGGGCGCGCGCGCCTACCGGGAACCGAGCCGGGGGAGGCGCGTGGCCGCGTCGGCGTTCACGGCACCGGCCGGAACGCGCCCGGCCAGCAGCGCCTCGACCTGCGCGACGGTCTCCAGGGACTGATGCTCGATCGCCTGCGGGGTCAGGCCGCCGATATGCGGCGTCGCGATCACGTCCGGACGGCTCGCCAGCTCGGGTGACGGCTTCTGGTCGGGCGCGCGGCCGACATCCATGGCGGCTCCGGCGAGGCGGCCGGAATCGAGAGCGGCCGCGAGCGCCGCCTCGTCCACGAGGTTGCCGCGGGACAGGTTCACGAAGAAGGCGCCCGGCTTCATCCGGCCGAAGGCGTCCGCGTCCATCAGGTTTTCGGTCTCGTCGTTCGCGACGGCGAGGCACACGACGAAATCCGATTGGGCCAGCAGGTCCGGCAGGCCCACCTGGCGCAGACCCTGCGCGTCGACCTGCTTGTAGGGATCGGAGACCAGCACGCTCATGCCGAGCGCGACGGCCATGGGCGCGAGTTCCTGCGAGATCGCCCCGAAGCCGATGAGCCCGAGTGTCGAGCCACGGAGCTGCCGCCCCATGCGGGCTTCCGGCTCCTGCCCGGAGCGGTACTCGCCGGCGGAGCGCGAGATCCCGCGGGCAAGGTCGATCATGAAGCCGATCGCCATCTCGGCGACCGCGGCCGTGAAGCCGGGCGTCGCGCGGGTCACGAGGACCCCGTGACGGCCCGCGGCCTCGACATCGATGTTCCGGATGTCGACCGCGCAGCGGAGGAGCGCCACCAGGTCCGGAGCCGTCGCGAAGAACTCGGCCGGAGCGGCGGTCTGCCGGTCCGAGACGATGATCGGGCAGCCGCGGGCATGAAGGGCAAGGCCGGCCGCGTCGAGCACCCCGCCGGTCGGGTTGAGCCTCACCTCGCCGAGGCGGCGCAACGCCGCCAAAGCACGCTCGCCGTAGTACTTCTCCAGCATGTCCGGCGCGTGGCTCAGAAAGATGGGCCCCATGGCATGAATTCCCCCAGCCTGCGCCGATCGTAAGACAGCGCCGGCTCGCGCATGCAAGCCGAAGCCTGCCGCGGCGGCGGGCGCCGCCCGCAACCTCCCGAACGGAAGACCTCGGCAAGTCGCTCGGCGGGGAGCCGGCGCTCGGCCGAAGGAAGCCCAGAGACGTCGCGGCACTTCGCGCGCGGCGTTTCCAGACTGATGCACTCCGATCACTCGCAATTAACGTTAGGTCGAATTGCCGGCCCACGATTCAGCTTTGGACAAGTTAGAGCCTGCATGGTCCGGGATGGATCGAGGCGGAGAGCCAGATGGCCGAGGCGCGGGACAAGGCGCTCAAGAAGGGAGAGCTCTACGAGCTCGCCTGCATGCTCGCGATCGCATCCTGCCTGTGGCTGATCGGCGATACCCTGGGCATCTTCGCCGCCATGGAAAGGGCGGTCGTCGGCTATGGCCTGTGGGGGGTCATCTTCCTCGGCTTCCTGATGAGCTTCGCCCTCGGGATCGCGTCCGTCATGAAGTCCGTCCGGCTTCGGCGGGAGATGCGGGCCCGCGAGGCGGCGGAGCAGAACGCCCTCTCGATCGCGCGCCGCGACGCTCTGACCGCCCTGCCCAACAGGCGCATGCTGATCGAGACGGTCGAGGCCGCGACCGCCGCGAACCCGCTGCGCACGCCCTCGTCCGCCATCCTGATCGACCTCGACCGGTTCAAGCCGGTGAACGACGTCTATGGCCACGCTGTCGGAGACGCCGTCCTGTGCGAGGTGGCGGAGCGGCTGACGGCGCTGCTGCCCAAGGGAGCCATCGCGGCCCGGCTCGGCGGCGACGAGTTCTCCATCTTTCTTCCCGAGGAGGCACGCAGCGGCGAGCTGATCCGGTTCGCGCAGCAGACGATCACGCGGCTGTCGGACCCGATCTACTGGGAAGGCGCCAGGATCGACGTCGGGGCGACGATCGGCATCGCGCTCTTCCCGGGCGATGGCGAGGACGCCGAGGCGCTGCTACGGGCAGCCGATATCGCCATGTACCGCGCCAAGCGGGAAGGCCGCGGGACCTTCCGGTTCTACGAACAGCGGATGGACGAGGAGCTGAAGGAGCGGGTGACGCTCGAGATCGCGCTCCGCTCGGCGATCCAGGCCGGGCAGATCCGGCCCCATTACCAGCCGCTGGTGGACCTCGCGACCCATAGGCTCCTCGGCTTCGAGGTCCTCGCGCGCTGGTATCACCCGCAGCGGGGCATCATTCCTCCGGACGTCTTCATCCCGCTCGCCGAAGATACCGGCGTGATCACGGAGCTCTGCTACAGCCTGCTTCGCCAGGCCTGCCTCGACGCGCGGTCCTGGCCCGCGCGGCTCGGGCTTTCGGTGAACATCTCACCCTGCCAGTTCAAGGACCGGCTGCTGGCCGCCCGCCTTCTCTCCACTTTGCGCGAGACCGGGTTCGACCCGCGCCGGCTCGAGATCGAGATCACGGAATCGGCGCTGACCAACGACCTGGACGTGACGCGCGCCACGCTCGGCGTGCTGCAGAGCGCGGGCGTGTCGATCGCCCTGGACGATTTCGGCACCGGCTATTCGAGCCTCTACCACCTGCGCGAGCTGAAGTTCGACAAGATCAAGATCGACCGCTCCTTCGTGCAGTCGCTCGAGAACGAGGAGAGCGCGAAGATCATCAGCGCCATCATCGGCCTCGGCAACAGCCTCGGCATCCTGACGACGGCCGAGGGGATCGAGAACAGGCGGAATTCGGAATGGCTGGCCGACCGCGGCTGCACCTACGGGCAGGGCTACCTGTTCGGCGCCCCGGTGCCCGCCACGGACGCGGCCCGGCTGATCGAGGCGACGACGCCCCCTTCCGATCGGGACCGCCTCGCCGCAGCCTGACCGCCGGTCAGGCGAAACCCGAAGTCGGATCGGGCAGCGGCTTCGACCCGCCCTCGAGCGCCTTCACGCGGGCCTCGAGCGCCTCGTTCTCGGCCCGGAGGGTCGCGACCATGTCGCGCAGCACGTCGACCTCCTCCCGCGTCGCCACATCCATGTCGCGCAGGATGCGCTCGACCTGGGCCTTCACGGCCGTCTCCACCTCGCGCCGGACGCCCTGAGCCGCCCCCGCCGCGTCGGTCATCAGGCGAGCCAAATCGTCCATCAGGCGGCTCGTTCCGGCCATTGCGCTTTCCCTCGTGCAGTTCGCCGGCGAGCCGGCCTCGGCCCTAGATGAGGCGCGGCACGCCGTCCCGCAACAGCTTCCGTGCGCCCCGCGGGGTTGACGGTCCCGGCCAGCGCGGGAGACATCCCGTCGGCGGGCGACTCGCACCGGACCAGACATGCCGCTTCTTGCGATCCCCTTTCCTCATATCGACCCCGTAGCCATCGCCGTGGGGCCCTTCGCCATCCGCTGGTACGCGCTCTCCTACGTGGCGGGCATCGTGCTCGGCTGGTGGTACTCGCGCCGGCTCGCCGCGAACGCTGCCCTCTGGGGCGACACGCGCCGGCCGACGCAGACTGACATGGACGACCAGATCGTCTGGATCGCGCTCGGGATCGTGCTCGGGGGCCGCCTCGGCTACGTCCTGTTCTACAATCTGGGGAGCTATCTCGAGCACCCGGCCGAGATCCTCACCGTATGGCGCGGCGGGATGTCGTTCCACGGCGGCCTGATCGGGACGATCCTGGCCATCGTGCTGTTCGCCCGCGCCCGCAAGCTGAACGCGCTCGCGATGCTGGACGTCGCGGCAACGGTCGCGCCGATCGGGCTGTTCACGGGACGGGTGGCGAATTTCGTCAATGGCGAGCTCTGGGGCCGGCCGGCGCCAGATCTGCCCTGGGGTGTCGTGTTCCCGCTCGGGGGCGACGTACCGCGCCATCCCAGCCAGCTCTACGAGGCCTTCTCCGAAGGGCTGCTGCTGCTCGTCGTCATGGCGATCGCCGTCCGGATGTTCGGGTTCCGCCGGCCCGGGCTCGTGGGCGGAATCTTCGTGGTCGGCTACGCGCTCGCCCGGATCGTCTGCGAGTTCTTCCGCGAGCCCGACCCGCAGCTCGGCTTCCTGTTCGGCGGCACCACCATGGGGCAGCTGCTGTCCATCCCGATGGCGGCGGCCGGCGTGGTGATCATCGTGATCGCGGCGCGGGGCTGGACCCGGCCCCGGCCGTCCCGCCTCGAGGCGCCGGCGTGACGCCGCTCGAGCGCGAGATCCGGAGCATCATCGCGGCCGAAGGGCCGATCACGGTCGAGCGCTTCATGGCGCTCGCGCTCGGGCATCCCCGCTTCGGCTACTACCCGACCCGCGATCCGCTCGGGGCCGCAGGCGATTTCACGACCTCGCCCGAGATCAGCCAGATGTTCGGCGAGCTGCTCGGGCTCTGGGCGGCGGAGACCTGGTCCCTGATGGGCCGGCCGCCGCGCGTCGCCCTGGTGGAGCTCGGGCCTGGGCGCGGCACCCTGATGGCGGACGCCCTCCGCGCCGCGCGGGCGATGCCGGGATTTCCGGACGCGCTGGCCATCCACCTCGTCGAGACGAGCCCGGCCCTGCGCAGCGCGCAGGAACGGACGCTGGCCCGGTCCGGACACCCCGTCGCGTGGCACGATCGCTTCGAAACGGTGCCGGAGGGGCCGGCCATCATCCTTGCCAACGAATTCTTCGACGCCCTGCCGGTCCGGCAATTCGTCCGGGCGGAGCGGGGCTGGCACGAGCGCCTCGTCGGCCTGGCTCAGGACGATGCGCTGGCCTTCGGGCTCGCGCCCGATCCCGATGCGCGGATCCGTATTCCCGGAAATGCAGGCGAGGTGATCGAGATCAACGAACCGGCCCTCGCCATCGTCGGGCAGCTCGCCGGGCGGCTGTCGCGCGATGGCGGGGCCGCGCTGGTGATCGATTACGGCCATCTCCGCACCGCGCCGGGCGATACGCTGCAGGCCGTCCGCTCCCATCAATTCGCCGATCCGCTCGCCGATCCTGGCGAAGCCGACCTGACGGCGCATGTCGATTTCGAGGCCTTGGCGCGGATCTGCACCCAGGCCGGCACGCGCCTGCACGGACCGACGACCCAGGGCGAGTTCCTGCGCACGCTCGGCATCGAGGCGCGGGCGAACCAGCTGAAGCGCCGCGCCTCGCCGGGCCAGGCTGCCGCGATCGATGCGGCTTCAAGGCGCCTGACCGACCCGACCCAGATGGGAACCCTCTTCAAGGTCATGGCCTTCTCGCATCCGGGCCTTCCGTCCGTGCCGGGGCTCATACCAGTACCCGCGAAGGCGCAATCAGGATCCGAGCTGGAGACGACATGCTGATCCAGGCACCCGAACTCGCGGGGCTTCGCCGCGTCCGGCATGCCTTCTTCACGCGGCAGGACGGCGCGTCGGGCGGCATCTATGCCTCGCTCAACGGCGGCGTCGGCTCCGCGGACGATCCGAAGGCCGTCGCGGAGAACCGGGCCCGCATGGCCGGAGCGGTAGGCGTCGAGCCCGATCGGCTCCTCAGCCTCTACCAGATCCACTCTCCAGACGTGATCGTGGTGGACAGGCCCTGGCGGCCGGACGAGCGCCCGAAGGCGGACGCGATGGTGACGCGCAAACCCGGCCTCGCGGTCGCGGTCGCGAGCGCCGATTGCGGGCCGGTGCTCTTCGCCGATGCGAAGGCGGGCGTCATCGGCGCGGCCCATGCCGGGTGGAAGGGCGCCTTCACGGGTGTGCTGGAGGCGACGATCGCCCGGATGGAGGAGCTCGGCGCCGCGCGCGGCGACATCGTCGCGGTGCTCGGGCCGACGATCGGCCCGAACGCCTACGAAGTCGGGCCGGAATTCGTCGCCCGTTTCCACGAAGCGGACGAGGGATATGCGGCCTTCTTCCGGCCAAGCGAGCGGGACGGCCACGCCTATTTCGACTTGCCGGCTTTCATCATGCACCGTCTCGAAAACTGCCGGATCGGACGAGCTACCTCGCTTGGGCTCTGCACCTATTCCGATGAATTACGATTTTACAGTTATCGGCGCGCAACCCACCGCGGAGAGCCGGATTATGGCCGGTTGATCTCGGCAATAAGCCTCGAAACGGAAGACTAGGCGGCACCTGCCAGCAATCCCAGCGCGGTACAATGAAACCCGAAGCGTGGCTGTGGCGTTATGAAGCCATAACGACGACCTGCTGGGTCGCTCCACCACTCGGGAATACTTCGTCATGCGTCATGCGCTTCTCGCGATGGCCGGCATCGCCCTCGGCGTGGCCGCCGCTTCCCAACCCGCTTCCGCCCAGTCGAACTGGTGGTCGGACCCGTTGAACAGCCGCGAGATCCAGTATCTCGACGATTATCGTCCGCAGGCATCCCCGATCCCGCGTCAGCGGGTGGAGATCTCAGAGCAATTCGGGCCGGGCACGATCGTGATCTCCACGAGCGCCCGCCGCCTCTACTACGTGACCCGCCCCGGCGAGGCGATCGAGTATGGCATCGGGGTCGGCCGGCCGGGCTTCGAGTGGACCGGCACGAAACGCGTCACCGCCAAGCGCGAATGGCCGAGCTGGACGCCGCCGGCCGAGATGCTGCGCCGCCGGCCCGACCTGCCGCGCTACATGTCGGGCGGTCCCGACAATCCGCTCGGCGCCCGCGCCCTCTATCTCGGGTCCTCGCTTTACCGCATCCACGGCTCGAACGAGCCGGAGACCATCGGCCAGGCCGTCTCCTCCGGCTGCATCCGGATGACCAATGCGGACGTGATCGACCTGTACAGCCGCGTGAAGGTCGGTGCGAAGGTCGTCGTCCTCAACTGATCTTTGCTTTGGCCGGACGGGCAGTCCGCGAGCGGGGGACGACCTCGCTCGCGGATCTCCGGCTTGCGATCACGATCGTGCCGCGATTCTATTCGAGGCTCCTCGAGCGACCTCAGGACGGATCGGCTTCGCCATGGCGCTCTCCGTGCTCAACCTCGATGCCATCCGGACCGCCAGCAGGTCGACGGAGCCGTACGACTTCCTGCTCGGGGACAGCTTCCTGCGGAACGAGGCGATCGAGGGCATCAAGCGCGATTTTCCGCCGATCGAGAAACCCGGCTACCTGACGGTCGACAACGTACAGCTCCGAGGCAGCTTCGCGACCCTCATCGAGGAGTTGGAAGGGCCCGAGCTGACGGAGGAACTGTCCACGCAATTCGGGCGGGACCTGCACGGCTTTCCGCGGCTCACCACCATCATGAAGCGCAGTCAGCCGAAATACGGCGCCATCCACACGGACGGCCCGTCCAAGGTGATGACGATGCTCGTCTACATGAACGAGGCGTGGGAGGACGATGCCGGCGGGCGGCTGCGCGTCCTCTACGACGGGCAGAATTTCGAGCCCTATGCGGCCGAGGTGCCGCCCACCATGGGAACCGTCTTCGCCTTCCTGCGGAGCGACAAGTCTTGGCACGGGCACCGCCCCTTCGCCGGCGAGCGGAGGGTGGTTCAGGTCGCCTGGATCGCCGATGCCGCGGAACTGGAACGCAAGAAGAAGCGTAACCGGGTGTCTCAGTTCCTGAAGGGCATCTTCGGGCGCTGAGCGGCGGCCGTGCCGCGGGAGTTCCCGCGGCCGCCGGAAAGCACTACTGGCAGATGCGAAACGGCCGCGCTCCCCGTTGAGGGGCTGCGGCCTTTGGGGGAACGTGCCGAATGGCCCTGAAACAGAATGTCGAACTCGCACTCGAGGCGCAGATTGGCGTGGGCGGCCTTCCGCGCACTGCCTTCGAGGCCGGCCTTGCCGGCGTGACGGGCGCGCTCGGCCGCCTGCGCGAGGACTTCGATACCGGCAGGCTCGCGCTGCTGCAGCTCCCCGGCGAGCAATCGGATCTCGCCGCGATCGAGGACGCGGCCCGCACCGTGAAGGACGGCGCGACCGACGTCGTGCTGCTCGGGACGGGCGGTTCCAGCCTCGGCGGCCAGACGCTCGCGCAGATCGCCGATTGGGGGGTGCCGGGAATCGGCCGCTTCACCGAGGGCCCGCGGCTCCACTTCATGGACAATCTCGACCCGATCACCTTCGGGCGGCTGCTGGAGCGGCTCCCGCTCGAGACGAGCCGCTTCGTCGCCATCTCGAAATCGGGCGGCACGGGCGAGACGCTGATGCAGACCATGGCCGTGCTGTCGGCCCTGGACCGCGCCGGGTTGCGCGGCCGCGCGGGCGAGCTTCTCCTCGGCCTCTCCGAGCCGCGGAAGCCCAACGGCAAGAACGCGCTGCGGGACCTGCTCGAGCCGGAGGGCGTGCGCTTCCTGGACCATCACACCGGGGTCGGCGGGCGCTACTCGGTCCTGACCAATGTCGGGCTGCTGCCCGCCGCCATCCTGGGGCTCGACATCCGGGAGATCCGGGCGGGCGCCGCGGCGGCGCTGGCTCCCGTGCGGGAGGGGGCTGCCGTGGGCGAGACCCCGGCCGGAGAGGGCGCCGCCCTCGCGATCGCGGCGGCGCTGGAGCAGCGCGGCATCCACGTGATGATGGCCTATGCAGACAGGCTCGAGCGGCTGACGAAATGGTGGGTCCAGCTCTGGGCGGAGAGCCTGGGCAAGGAAGGCCGCGGCTCGCAGCCGGTGGCCGCTATCGGGCCGGTCGACCAGCACAGCCAGCTCCAGCTCTATCTCGCGGGCCCGAACGACAAGGTGTTCACGGTCATCACGACCGCCGTGGCGGGCGAGGGCCCCGTCATGGATCCGGCTCTGGCGGAGCGGGCGGGCGAACCGGGCTTCGCCGGCCGGGCGATCGGCGACCTCGTGGCCGCCCAGGGCCGGGCCACCGCGGACACGCTCGCGCGCAACCGCCGCCCGGTCCGCCGCATCGAGATCGACACGCTCGATGCGCGGGCCATGGGCGAGCTGACCATGCATTTCATGCTGGAGACGATCCTCACCGGCTACGCGCTCGGGATCGACCCGTTCGATCAGCCGGCCGTCGAGGAAGGAAAGATCCTGGCAAAGAAGTATCTTGCCGAGAGCCAGGCCTGATATCAGGCGGAGATGAGTGCTGTCCGCCGCCTGGATCCCGTCCTGGTCGACCGCATCGCGGCCGGCGAGGTCGTCGAGCGGCCGGCGGCGGTCGTAAAAGAGCTCGTCGAGAACGCCATCGATGCCGGCGCGCGCACGATCGAGGTCACGGTCGAGGCGGGCGGGCGCCGCCTCGTCCGCGTCGTCGACGACGGGCGCGGCATGAGCCCGGAGGATCTCGACCTCGCCGTCGAGCGCCACGCGACCTCGAAGCTCCCGGACGGCGATCTCGCGACCATCCGCACGCTCGGCTTCCGCGGCGAGGCGCTGCCCTCGATCGGCGCTGTCGCGCATCTCACCATCCTCACCCGGCAGGCGGACGATCCCACCGGCGCCGCCATCACGGTCGATGCGGGCCGCAAGGGTGCCGTGCGGCCGGCTTCCGCTGCGCACGGCACCCGCATCGAGGTGAAGGACCTTTTCGCCGCCACACCGGCCCGTCTCAAGTTCCTGAAATCCGACCGGGCCGAGGCACTGGCCGCGGCCGAGATCGTGCGGCGGCTCGCGATAGCGCATCCCACGCTGCGCCTGTCGCTCTCCGGCGACCATCTCTCGTTCCTCTCCCTCCCGCCGGAGGCAGCGACGCCGGAGGGCTTTCTCCGCCGCGCCGCGCGCGTGCTCGGCTCCGACTTCACGGCGAATGCCGTCGAACTCCGGGCCGAGCGGGAGAACCTCATGCTCTCCGGCCATGTCGGGCTGCCGACCTTTCACCGCGGGGCCGGGACCCACATCCATTTCGTCGTGAACGGCCGGCCGGTGCGCGACAAGCTCCTCCTGTCCGCCGTGCGCGGCGCCTATGCCGACACGATGGCGGGCGACCGCCACCCCGTCCTGGCGCTCGCGCTCGATTGCGATCCGCAGCTCGTCGACGTGAACGTGCATCCGGCCAAGACCGAGGTCCGTTTCCGCGATCCGGGCCTCGTCCGCTCCCTCGTGGTCTCGGCGATCCGGGACGCCCTCACCCGGGCGGGCCATCGTGCGGCGAGCACCGGGGGGCTGCGTACCCTGGACCGGCTGCGGCCCAATGGCGGCACGGGCTGGTCCGCGCCGCCGCGGCCGGCGGCGGGGTTCGGCGGAGAAAGCTGGCAGGCGCCCCTCCCGCCTTCGAACGGCTTTGGCGAGGCCGCGCAGGCGAGCTTCGCGGCCTTCGAGCCGAGCGCCGACATCCGCACCGCTCCGGCCTTGCCGGAGGACGCGGACGAGGCCCCGCTTGGCGCCGCGCGCGCGCAACTGCACGAGACCTACATCGTCGCCCAGACTGGCGACGGCATCGTCATCGTCGACCAGCACGCCGCGCACGAGCGCCTCGTCTACGAGCGGCTGAAGGCGGAGCGCGCCGGCAGCGGCATCGCGCGCCAGCCGTTGCTCATCCCCGAGGTGGTCGAGCTCGACCCCGTGGATGCGGGCCGGATCCTCGGCGAAGCGGAGCAACTGCTCGGCCTCGGCCTCGCCGTCGAGCCCTTCGGGCCCGGGGCGCTTCTCGTTCGCGAGGTGCCGGCCGCGCTCGCCGGTGGGTCGGCTGCTGCCCTGCTGCGCGACGTCGCGGACGCCATGGCCGAGGGCGGACCGGGCGGGGCGCCGATCGCGGAGCGGCTCGACGCCATCCTGTCACGGATGTCGTGCCATGGCTCGATCCGGGCGGGCCGGCGGCTCAGCCCGCCGGAGATGAACGCTCTGCTGCGCCAGATGGAGGCGACGCCGCTCTCCGGGCAGTGCAACCACGGCCGCCCGACCTATGTCGAGCTGAAGCTCTCCGACATCGAGCGGCTGTTCGGCCGCCGCTGACGCGACGTCGCCGGGAGCGAGCCGCCGGAACAGCCGGCGGCCCGCCAGGATCGCGAGGAGCCTAGTTCCGGGCGCGCGCCCGGATCATGAAGGTATCGAAGGAGTACTCGGCCAGCTGCCACCAGAGATATTCCTCGTTCCGGAATGCCCGCTGGTGCTCGTAGATCTTCTTGAAGTCCGGGTTCTTGGCCGAGAGCTCGTCATAGATCTCGTTGGACGCCTTGAACCCGGCCTCCATGATCTCCTGGCTGAAGGGCCTGAGCTGGGCGCCCTGCGCCACCAGGCGCCGGAGCGCCGCCGGGTTGCGGGCGTCGTACTTGGCCGTCATCTCCATGCCGGCCTGGATGGCGGCCGTGTACATGATCTGCTTGTAGAGCTTCGGCAGCTCGTCCCATTTCGGCTTGTTGATCCAGAAATGGGTGGTCGGCGCGCCCTCCCAGAACCCGGGATAGTAGTAGTAGGGCGCGACCTTGGCGAAGCCGAGCTTCTCGTCGTCATAGGGGCCGACCCATTCGGCGGCGTCGATCGTGCCCCGCTCCAGGGCCGGATAGATGTCGCCCCCCGGGATCTGCTGCGGGACGACCCCGAGCTTGGCCATGACCTGGCCAGCGAGGCCCGCGATGCGGAACTTCAGCCCCTGCAGATCGGCGACGGTCTTCACCTCCTTGCGGAACCAGCCGCCCATCTGGGTGCCCGTGTTGCCACCCTGCAGCGTATGGACATTGTACTTGGTGAGGTACTCGTTCACGAGTTCCTGGCCGCCGCCCGCGTGAAGCCAGGCATTGCGCTGCCGGACGTTCATGATGAAGGGCGTGTCGGCGATCAGGGCGAGGGCCGGGTCCTTCCCGACATAGTAGTAGCCCGGACCGTGGATCATCTCGACGGTGGCGTTCGAGACCGCATCGAGCGCCTGCGGCATGCCGACGATCTCGCCTGCCGCGAAAGGCTGGATCTGGAACTTGCCGTCGGTCAGCTCGCTGACGAGCTTCGAGAAGGTCTCCGACGCGCCGTAGAGCGTATCGAGGGATTTCGGGAAGGTGGAGGAGAGCCGCCAGCGGATCTCCGGATTGGACTGCGCGATCGCGGGCGCGGCAACGCTAGCGGCCGCCAGGCCGACGGAGCCGGCCTGGAGGAACTGACGACGTTTCATTGCGGACGTTTCCCTGAATTCTTGGGACACCGGACCGGTGTCACAGGGAACTTTGCGGGAGCGTCCGGCTTTGTCGACCCCTACCTTGGAAAGTGCCCTCTATTTGGGCGCGGCGGGCGTCGCTGGGGCCGGGGTCGCCGGAGCGGCCGCCGGCTGATCGAGCCGCTCGACCTTGCCGTTCTTCCGCAGAGCCAGGACGACGTCCTGCTGCGCCTTGCGGGTGAGATACTGGTCGATCTGGTCCTTCAGCTCCTCGAAGGTCGGCTGCGGCTTGGCGCGCCGCTCCTCGACCTGGATGACGTGCCAGCCGAACTGGCTCTTCACCGGGTCGGAAATCTCCTTCGGCTTCATCTTGAAGGCAGCCTCGGCAAAAGGCTCGACCATCCGGTCCTTGGTGAAGAAGCCCAGCTCGCCGCCTTCGGCCTTGGAGCCCGGGTCCTTCGACACCTCGGCCGCGACCTTAGCGAAGTCCTCGCCGCCCTTCACGCGCGCCGCGACCTTCTTCGCCTCGTCTTCGTCCTCGACGAGGATGTGGCGGGCCCGCACCTCCTCCTCGGGCTTCATCTCCTTGACGGTATCGTCGTAGAGCTTGCGCGCCGCCGCCGGATTGACGGCCTTCTTGCTCTCCTGCTCGAGATATTCGTCCACCAGGAGCTTGTCCCGCATGTAGGCGAGGCGGCGCTTGAAGTCGGGCGAATCGGCCAGCTTCGCGGCCTCGGCCGCCTGCGCACCGAGCTTCAGATCGATCACATAGCCGACCAGGATGTCGCGCTTCTGCTTCTCGTCCGTGCCCGGAAGCTGCAGGGCCGGATCCTCCGCCGCGATGGCGAGGTCGCCTTCCGTGATCGTCTGGCCGCCCACCTTCGCGATCACCTTGCTGGGATCGGCGGGCTGGGCAGCGGCAGGTGCCGGCGGGGTCGCCGGAGCCGGGGCGGGCTGCGCAAGCGCGGCCAGCGGGAGGGCGAAGCCCGCCGCAAGCGCGGTCGTGCGCAGAAGCGTGGTGAGACGTGACGGCATGACGTGTTCCTGCTGGCCTGCGCCGGGTCGGGGAGAGGTGGATTAGTTCCAGGAAGATGGCAAGACTGGGCCCTCAGGCGGCAGGGTCGCACGAGCGCTCCGGGAATCAGAACACCCGGACGGCTTCTCGCTCTGCGGCCCCCCGTACGTAGACGGAGAGCCCGTTGCGCGTGCTGTAGCCAATCGGCGTCTCGGGGAACGCTTCCTCGATGAGGGCAAACGGACCCATGAAGTTGTCGAACCGGAGAAAATCCTTGTCCGCCGGCTCGACGAAGACATCGAGGTCGGACCGTCCATGGGCCTCGTTTCGGGCAACCGAGCCGAAGAGATAGAGGTGCTCGACGCCGAAGGCGCGAAGCTCCGGCTCGATGCTCCTCAAGCGTGCGACGGCTTCATCGCGTGTCATGGCCTCAGCTTAGCACAACTCGGCCAGGATGGACGGGACCTCGTCCGGGATCTCGCGCGCGAGATAGCCGAGGAGCCCGCGGGAACTCGCCAGCCTGTTGCCCGCCTCGCCATGGAGGTAGACGCCCCAGACGACCGCGCGGACCGGATCCGCACCGCGGCCGAGAAGCCCGGCGATGAGGCCCGCCAGCGTGTCCCCCGAGCCGGAAGTTCCCAGGCCGACATTGCCGTGCGCGCAGGACCACGCCTCGCCCGCCGGCCCCGCGATGTAGGAGCAGGCGCCCTTCAGGGCGACCACCACGCCGAGGTCGGCGGCGACCTCGCGGGCGACCGCCTCCGGGTCCGCTTCGATCTCCTCCTTGTCGCGCCCAAGCATGCCGGCCATCTCGCCCGCATGCGGCGTGATCACGACGCGGCCCGCATGCCGGTCCAGCAAGTCCCGGTGGCGCCTCAGGCCCATCATGGCGGCCGCATCGAGGACGATGGGCACATCCGCGATCCGGGACAGCAACTCGGCCACGAGATCGCCCGTCGCCTCCTCGTCGAGGAGGCCCGGCCCGATCAGGACGGCACTGCACTTCCCGGCGTTCCGGGCGATCGTCTCGGCGGCCTCGATCGTGATCGCGCCGGACGGCGTCTCCGGCAAGCCGACCGCCCGCGCCTCGGGCATGGCCGTCCCGAGGTGGAAGGCGATCGACGCCGGGCAGTTGTACTGGAGCTTCCCGGCCCCGACGCGCAGGACCGAAGTCCCGGCCAGGATGGCCGCGCCGATCAACTCCCGGCTGCCCGCGACGACGAGGACACGGCCTCGCTCCTCCTTGCCGCCCTCCCCGCTCGGCTGCGGGATGGGCATGCGGGCGAGCGCTCCGCGCGTGACGGTCTCGCCCATCAGGCCGCCGCCACCTTGGCATCCGGCTCCGTCGTCACCGGGGTGCCCTCCTCCTCGAGCGGGACGGTGAAGTTGTACCGGGACAACCGCAGGCCCCCGTCCTTTCCGAGTTCGGGATCGAAGCGGTACTCGGTGAGGCCGCAATTCGCGACGTCGCCCTCCCGGTCGATCGCCAGGATCTGCTCCTCCGTCATATTCTCGACGAGGTAGCGCATGCACAGGACGATGACCTGGTGGCTGACCACGAGCACCCGCCGCCCCGAGTGCCGGATGCCGATCGTGTCGAGCGCGCTCCTCAGCCGGAGGATCGCGTCGCACCAGCTCTCGCCGCCGGGTGGCCGGTGGTAGAACTTGCCGAGGATCCGGCGGAACTCGGCCTGGTCGGGGTGGCGCTCGCGGATCCCGACCGTGGTGAGCCGGTCGAGGATGCCGAACTCCTTCTCGCGCAGCCGCTCGTCGATCAGGAGCTCGTGGTCGGGGTGATAGCCGCCGACCTGCCGGACGATCTCGGCCGTGCGCCGCGCCCGGCGATAGGGCGACGTCACGACGACCTCCGGCCTGTCGTCGGGCGGCAAATCCGCGAACCAGCGGCCGAGCGAGCGCGACTGCCGCTCTCCCAGCGCGGAGAGATCAACGTCCACGTCGCGCTCGGCGATGTCGATCCAGGCGAGCCCGGCCGCCGTCGCGGCGGCCCGGGCCACGTTGCCGGCGCTCTCGCCATGCCGGACGATCCAGAGGCGCTCAGGCCAGCCGTGGTGCATGAGGTCTTCCCGATGAACGGGGCCGAAACCGATGACCGCCCGCGCGTGTTCCGTAGCCATGCCTCGCAGCCGTTCGGCCGAAAGCCTTTCGGATGCGCGACGCGCTTCTTATGTCTATAAGGCCGGCCAAAGCGGGCAGCGCTGCCCGGCTCCCAAGACACCCTCGGTTACAGGTCAGCGATGCTCGGTGCTCTCGCCAAGAAGATTTTTGGCTCCGCCAATGACCGGCGGCTGAAGACCTATGCGCCGAAAGTCGCGGCCATCAACGCGCTGGAGCCTCAACTGGCCGCGCTCTCCGATGAGCAGCTTCGCGCCCGCACGGACGAGCTGAGGGCCGAGCTCACGGCCGGCAAGACACTGGACGATATCCTGGTCCCGGCTTTCGCGACCGTCCGGGAAGCCGCCAAGCGCACGCTCGGCCAGCGCCATTTCGACGTGCAGCTCATCGGCGGCATGGTGCTGCACGAGGGCGGCATCTCGGAGATGAAGACCGGCGAAGGCAAGACGCTGGTCGCCACGCTGCCGGTGTACCTGAACGCGCTCTCGGGCAAGGGCGTCCACGTCGTCACCGTGAACGACTACCTGGCCACCCGCGACGCGGAGTGGATGGGCCAGGTCTACCGCTTCCTGGGCCTGACCGTCGGCACGATCGTGCACGGGCTCGACGATGCCCAGCGGGCCGAATCCTACGCCTGCGACATCACCTACGGGACCAACAACGAATACGGGTTCGACTACCTGCGCGACAACATGAAGTACGACTTCGCGCAGATGGTCCAGCGCGGGCACAACTTCGCGATCGTCGACGAGGTGGACTCGATCCTCATCGACGAGGCGCGGACGCCGCTCATCATCTCCGGCCCGATCGACGACCGCTCCGAGCTCTATCTGGCGATCGACGAGATCGTCCCGCGCCTCGGACGCGAGGATTACGACCTCGACGAGAAGCAGCGGGCGGTCTCGCTGAACGAGAGCGGGAACGAGAAGATCGAGGAGTGGCTGCGCGAGGCGGGCCTCCTCAAGGAGGGCGACCTCTACGACGCGACCAACATCACGCTCGTGCACCACGTGAACCAGGCGCTCCGGGCCCACAAGCTGTTCCAGCGCGACAAGGATTACATCGTCCGCAACGGCGAGGTCGTCATCATCGACGAGTTCACCGGCCGCATGATGCCGGGCCGCCGCTATTCCGAAGGGCAGCACCAGGCCCTGGAGGCGAAGGAACGCGTCCAGGTCCAGCCCGAGAACCAGACGCTCGCCTCCATCACGTTCCAGAACTACTTCCGCCTCTACGCCAAGCTCGCGGGCATGACGGGCACGGCCTCGACCGAGGCGGACGAGTTCCAGGAGATCTACAATCTCGAGGTCGTCGAGATCCCGACGAACCGGCCGGTGCAGCGCCTGGACGAGGACGACGAGGTCTACCGGACGGCGAACGAGAAGTACAAAGCCATCATCCGGGAGATCACGGAGGCCGCAAAGCGCGGCCAGCCGACGCTCGTCGGCACCACCTCCATCGAGAAGTCCGAATACCTGGCCGAGCTCCTGAAGGAGGACGGCTTCGCGCAGATGGACTTCGCCGACCCGAACGCGCTCGCTCCGCTCTACGATGCGGCCCGGAAAGGCGAGCACCGCAGGATCTTCGCCGTGCTGAACGCCCGCTTCCACGAGCAGGAGGCGCATATCGTGGCCCAGGCCGGCGTTCCCGGCATGATCACCATCGCCACCAACATGGCCGGCCGCGGCACGGACATCCAGCTCGGCGGCAACGCCAAGATGCGGGTCGAGCACGAACTCGGGCTCGCGGGCGAGATGCCGGAGGAGGAACGCACCCGGCGGCGGGCCGAGATCGAGGCCGAGGTCGCCTTGTTCAAGGAGCGGGTGCTGGCCGCGGGCGGTCTCTACATCCTCGGAACGGAGCGGCACGAGAGCCGGCGCATCGACAACCAGCTGCGCGGCCGCGCCGGCCGGCAGGGCGATCCGGGCCGCTCGAAGTTCTACCTGTCGCTGCAGGACGACCTGATGCGGATCTTCGGATCCGAGCGCATGGACGGCATGCTGACCAAGCTGGGCCTCAAGGAGGACGAGGCGATCGTCCATCCCTGGATCAACCGTGCGGTCGAGAAGGCACAGCAGAAGGTCGAGGCCCGCAACTTCGACATCCGCAAGAACATCCTCAAGTACGACAACGTCATGAACGACCAGCGCAAGGTCGTGTTCGAGCAGCGCCGCGAGTTCATGAGCGAGGAGAGCGTGCGCGAGACGATCGACGACATGCGCCACGGCATGGTCGACGATCTCGTCGCCCGCCACATCCCGGCGGGCGCCTATCCGGAGCAATGGGATACGGCCGGCCTGAAGGAGGCGGTCGGCCAGGTGCTGAACCTCGATGCGCCGGTCGAGGACTGGGCCAAGGAAGAGGGCATCGCGGAGGACGAGATCCGCGAGCGGCTCCGGAAGATGTCGGACGACGCCTACTCGGAGCGCGTCGAGCGGAACACGCCGGACGTGATGAACTATGTCGAGAAGCAGGTGCTCCTGCAGTCGCTCGACCACCTGTGGCGCGAGCACCTCGTGACGCTGGATCACCTGCGGCAGGTGATCGGCTGGCGCGGCTACGCCCAGCGCGATCCGCTGAACGAGTACAAGAGCGAGGCCTTCGATCTCTTCAACCAGATGATCGGGCATCTGCGCGAGCAGGTGACCGGCCAGCTGATGCGGGTCGAGATCGTGTTCCAGGAGCCGGAGCCGGAAGGCCTGCCCCCGATGTTCGCCGAACATCTCGATCCTGCGACCGGCGAGAACGAGTTCGCCTCCGGCCACGCGACCGGCTCCTTCGGCGGCGCGGGCCCCGCGCTCGGCTTCGCGGCCACCGAGATGAGCGCCGACACGGCCGTGCTGGAGCGCGATCCGGAGGATCCGAATACCTGGGGCCGAGTCGGCCGGAACGAACCCTGCCCCTGCGGTTCGGGCAAGAAGTACAAGCACTGCCACGGCCGGTTCACGGTCTGAGCTTCATGGCCGGCCGCGAGCTGGCCCGGGGCGGCACCGGCCCGGGGCCGGGTCGCTCTCGGCCGGCACCCTCCTGCCCGGCTTCTCAAGCTCCCAGCACGTGACCTCTCTCTGGCTCGCGCTCGCCGCCAAGATGGCGTCGAGCGCCGCCGTGGTCGTGGCGGCATCCCTGATCGTCGAGCGCTCCGGGCCGGTGATGGGAGCGCTGGTCGCGACCCTGCCGATCTCCGCCGGGCCGGCCTATGTCTTTCTGGCGCTGGACCACACGCCCGAATTCCTGGCGAAATCGGCGCTCGCGAGCCTCGCCGTCAATGTCGGCACCGCGCCCTTCATCCTCACCTACGCGATCCTGGCCCAGCGATCCGGGCTGCTGCTGAGCCTCGGTTGCGCCTTCGCGGTCTGGCTCTCCCTCGCCACGCTCCTGACGTCCCTCGAGCTCGGCTTCGGCACGGTCGCCGCCCTGACGGTGCTGTCCTACGGGGGAGCGTACCTGCTCACGCGCCGCTATCGGAAGGCGCTGCCGCGCGCCCGGGCGCGCGGCCGCTGGTGGGACCTACCCGCCCGCGCCGCGACCGTGATGTGCGTGGTGGCCGCCGTGGTGCTGGCCGGACGCTGGCTCGGGCCACGCGCGGCCGGCATCGCAGCGCTCACGCCCGTCGTCCTGACGAGCCTCACGCTCGTCCTGCACCCGCGGGCGGGCGGACCGGCGACGGCCGCGATCCTGGCGAACAGCATCCCGGGAATGCTCGGCTTCACGGTGGGGCTCGCGACGTTCTACCAGACGGTGGTCGCGCTCGGATCGGCGACAGCCCTCGCGCTTGCGCTCGGGATTTCCGTCGCCTGGAACGCGGCGCTGCTCGCCCTCAATCTCCGGACCGCACCGAAAAAGCTGCCCTAGAACGCAGAAAGGGCGAGGTTTCCCTCGCCCCGCTTCCTCTCGGAATGTGCGGTTCTCAGACGGCGATCCGCTCCTCGACCTCGTTCGGCTCACGGAGGACGTAGCCGCGGCCCCAGACCGTCTCGATGTAGTTCTTGCCCTGGGAGGCGTTCGCGAGCTTCTTGCGCAGCTTGCAGATGAAGACGTCGATGATCTTCAGTTCGGGCTCGTCCATCCCGCCGTAGAGGTGGTTGAGGAACATCTCCTTCGTCAGGGTCGTGCCCTTCCGGAGCGAAAGGAGTTCCAGCATCTGGTACTCCTTGCCGGTCAGATGGACCCGCGAGCCTGTGACCTCGACCGTCTTGGTGTCGAGATTCACGATCAGGTCGCCCGTCGTGATGACGGACTGCGCGTGGCCTTTCGACCGGCGGACGATGGCATGGATGCGCGCGACGAGCTCGTCCTTGTGGAACGGCTTCGTCAGGTAATCGTCGGCCCCGAAGCCGAGACCCTTCACCTTGTCCTCGATGCCGGCCATGCCGGAGAGGATCAGGATCGGCGTCTTGACCTTGGCGACACGGAGCGTCCGCAGCACCTCATAACCCGACATGTCGGGAAGGTTCAGGTCGAGAAGGATGATGTCGTAATCATAGAGCTTGCCGAGATCGATGCCCTCCTCGCCGAGATCAGTCGTATAGACGTTGAAGTTCTCGGACTTGAGCATCAACTCGATGCTGCGCGCCGTTGCGCTGTCGTCTTCGACGAGGAGTACGCGCATAGAAATCCCCAGCCTAGCCGCAAGGCAATCGGGCTTGTGACACCGGTCCGTCGCCGTCGCCCAAACGACGAACGCACCGCTCGAATTCGACTCACGACGCTAGGCTTTCTTGGTTAACAAAGCCTGATTCAGTCGCGCAAGACCGGTCAGGCGTGTTTACGACCAATTGGCCCATCGCTCCGGAGTCAGACCGTCAACCGCCCAGGGGCGGCTCGGATCCGGCCCCGCGCCAGTTCCCCGGCGCGAGAACCCCAGTGTTAACAGAGCAGGTAAACAGGAGGTTTAAGCGGAGGTGACAAAGTCCCGGATCCGCAAGGCATTTTCGGCCATCGAGGCCGTGGAGCCCTTTCAGGTTTACGGACGCGTGGCCGCCGTGCGCGGGCTCCTCGTCGAGGTAGCCGGCCCGATCGCGGCCATGCAGGTCGGGGGCAGACTCGACGTGCAGGTGGATGGCGGGGCCGAGATCGCCTGTGAGGTGATCGGCTTCTCGGGCGACCGCGCGCTCGCGATGCCCTTCGGGTCGCTGCAGGGCGTACGCCGGGGTTGCGAGGCGCGGGTGAGCGCTGCCGCCCCGGGCGTCAGACCGACCTCGGCCTGGCTCGGGCGGGTTGTCGATGCGCTCGGCCGGCCGGTCGACGGCAAGGGGCCGCTCGAGCGCGGCACCACCCTGTATCCGTTCCGGGCCGATCCTCCGCCGGCCCATGCCCGGCGCCGTGTCGGCGAGCCGCTGGATCTCGGGGTCCGGGCGATCAATACCTTCATCACGGCCGCGCGCGGCCAGCGCATGGGCATCTTCGCCGGGTCCGGCGTCGGAAAATCCGTGCTGCTCTCGATGATGGCCCGCGCGACCGAAGCGGATGTGGCGGTCATCGGCCTCGTGGGCGAGCGCGGCCGCGAGGTGCAGGAATTCCTCCAGGACGACCTCGGTGAGGAAGGCCTCGCCCGCTCGGTCGTCGTTGTCGCCACGTCGGACGAGCCCGCGCTCATGCGCCGGAACGCCGCCTATCTCACGCTGTGCCTGGCCGAATATTTCCGGGACCAGGGCCGCTCCGTCCTCTGCATGATGGATTCCGTCACGCGCTTCGCGATGGCGCAGCGCGATATCGGCCTCGCCGCCGGGGAACCGCCGACCGCGAAGGGATATACGCCGACCGTGTTCGGGGAATTGCCCCGCCTGCTCGAGCGCGCCGGCCCGGGCACCGGCGACGGCACCATCACGGCCCTCTTCACGGTCCTGGTCGAGGGCGACGACCACAACGAGCCGGTCGCCGACGCCGTCCGGGGCATCCTGGACGGGCACATCGTGATGGAGCGCACGATCGCCGAACGAGGGCGTTATCCGGCCATCAACGTGCTCCGCTCGGTGTCGCGGACGATGCCCCGGTCCTGCGATCCGGAATTCTGGCCCGTCGTGCAGCAGGCCAAGCGCATCCTCGCCACCTATTCGGACATGGAGGAATTGATCCGCCTCGGCGCCTACAAGAGCGGATCCTCGGCCGAAGTGGACGAGGCCGTCGCCCTGATGCCACAGCTGGAGGCCTTCCTCGGCCAGCGTAAGGAAGAGTCAACCTCCATGCGGGATGGTTACCGCCGCCTAGCCGAGATCCTGAGCGTTTCGTGAAAGCGCTCTGCGGCGAGGCGCGTGCGGAGTACATTGATCCATGAAGTCGCGGGAGACGCTCATCCGCCTCAAACGCTTCCAGCTCGACGAGAAGCGCCGGCGGGTTGCGCAGATCGAGGGAATGATCGCCGAGTTCGACCGGATGGCGGCCGATCTCGAGCGCGAGGTGGCGGCCGAGGAACAGCGCTCGGGAATCACCGATATCGGCCACTTCGCCTATTCGACCTATGCCAAGGCCGCCAGAACGCGGCGTGACAACCTGAAGCGTTCCGCAGACGAGCTGAAAACGCAGCTCGAGGACGCCCAGGCGGAGCTAGGCGAAGCCTTCGAGGCGCTGAAAAAAGTCGAGATCCTGGAGAGCCGCGAGCGCTCCGCGGAAAGAGCCGCCGACAGTGCTCGCGACCAGGCCGCCATGAACCAGCTGGGACTTGCCCGCGCGATGCGGGCCTGAGTCCCGGGTAGAGGGCCGGTTCAGACGATCGGGACATCCGGTGCCGCGTCGCGCGGCAGCCGGCCCGTGAGCCGTGGGTCCTCCGCGACCTCGAGCGCCCGACGGTAAGGCGTGAACCCGACCGAACGATAGAACCTGACGGCCGCCGGGTGATCCAGCGTGCAGGTGTGGAGCCACAGGCGCGAGATCGGCCGCCGGAAGGCCCGGCGGATTCCCTCCGCAGCGAGTTCTAGGCCGAGGCCGCGCCCGATCAGCCCCGGCACGAGCCCGAGAAAGGCGAGCTCGCACTCCGATCCCTTGCGGAAATCGAGTTCCAGGAGGCCTACGTCGCGCCCGTCCTTGACGAGGGCGAGGGCTTCCACGAGCGGATCGTCGATGATGGAGGCGAGTTGCGCATCGGACAGCAATGCGCGGCTGAACCAGAGCCAGGGCTCACCAACCTCGGCGAAGAGGCGCCGATAGCGCTCGACGTCGCCCGCCAGCGGCACGAATTCCCCCGTGGGCGAAGACGCAGAGGCGGCCGGCGAGGGTTGCCGCATCTCCAGATAGGTCGCGACGGCGGCGATCTTGCCCGGAGGAAGTTCCACGAACCCCGGCACCTCTTGCTCGCTTCCGGGATGTCGACGTGGCGCCACTCGGGTCTTCCTTTCTAGGCTGAGCCTGAAACTACCTCCCTTGTGCGGCATTGGCCACGATCGGGCCATGAGCGAGGTCTGCGGCTCGGAAGCGAGGACGTTTTGGCGTTGCGACCCATCCACCGGCGCGAAGACGGCACGATCCCGGGCGTCCGGGCGGACGTCGTGCGATCAGCCGACCAGCCAGCGCTCGAACGGCTCGTGGCAGGCCCGGAAAGCGGCGGCGAGGGCGCTCCGCTGCTCTTCGTTCACGGAGCCTTTGCCGGGGCTTGGTGCTGGGCGGAGACCTTTCTGCCCTTCTTCGGCCGGCGCGGGCGGCAGGCGGTGGCCGTGAGCCTTCGCGGGCACGGTGCGAGCGAGGGAGGGGAGGAACTCCGCGGCGCCGGGCTCGACGACCTCGCCTCCGACCTCGGCCGCGCCATCGGAAGCTTCGCCGAGCCGCCCGTCGTGGTGGCGCATTCGCTGGGCGGCTATCTGGCGCAGCTCCTGATCGGCCGCGCGAGGATGCGTGGGCTCGTGCTCATGGGCTCGCTGCCGCCCGACGGGATGGCGCTGGTCGGGCCGCGGCTTGCGATGACCGAGCCGAAGATCTGGTCGCAGGCCGCCGCCGCGACCGTGACGAACTCACGCGCGACGATCGATCTCGCCGGGCTTCAGCTCCTGTTCGGAGAAGGCGTTCCGCGCGAGAAGGCGCTCCGCTACGGCGCCCGATTGATCCCGGAATCGCCCCGCGCCCTCGCGGAGGCGCATCTGCCGCGCCCGGTCGTGTCCGCCCTCCTGGCCGGCCTGCCCACCCTCGTGCTCAACGGGGTGGTGGACCGCCTCGTCTGGCCTTCTACCGCGTTGCGCAGCGCGGCCTATCACGCCGCCGGCCACCGCTTCTTCGCCGAGGGCGGGCACTTCCTGATGCTCGATCCTCTCGCCGAGGACGTCGCCCGCGAGATCCTCGACTGGCTCGCGGTGCGGCGATTGTGAGGAACTTGGCCTTTCGTCACATCCTTGCCGCGCTTGCGAGCTTGCGTCCGGTCGGGCACAGAACGGTGCTTCGCGCCGGCCAAAGAGCCCGGCCGGCCCGGACGAGTGAATGAAGAACGTCAAAGAGTTCATCTGGCCGATCATCGGCCTGGCAGCGGTCGTCGTCTCCGGCTGGCTGCTCTACCAAGAGCTGCGGGGCATATCCCTGGCGGATGTCTGGACGAGCCTCGTCAACATCCCGGCTCACGGCTACGCGCTCGCCTTCGGGTCGACCCTCGTCGCCTATGCGGCGCTCGCCTGGTACGATCGCATCGCCCTGCTCCATCTCGGCGTGAGGCACGTCTCCTGGCTGTTCGTGTCGGTGACGTCCTTCACGACATACGCGCTGTCGCACAACATCGGCGCCTCCGTCTTTTCCGGCGCGCTCGTTCGCTACCGGGCCTATACGTCGAAGGGCCTTTCCGCCCCGCAGGTCGCGGTGCTGGTGGCGCTCTGCTCGTTCACCTTCGGGCTCGGCACGATCCTCCTCAGCGGCGCCGTGCTGGTGATCGAGCCGGATCTCCTCACCCGGGTGGCCGACCGCGTCCCCGCCGCTCTCGCCAACCCGACCACTGCCCGCATCATCGGCTTCGCCTTCCTGGGCTTCGTGGCGCTCTATGTCTTCGGCTCGCTCCTCCATCTGCGGCCGATCACGATCCGCAACTTCACGCTGGCCTATCCCCGCCCGGACATCATGTGGCGGCAGGTCATCGCAGCGCCGCTGGAGCTGATCGGCGCGGCGGGCATCATCTATTTCGCGCTGCCGGAGGCCGTGAACCCGGGCTTCCTGATCGTGCTCGGGGCATTCCTGGCCGCCTTCTCGGCGGCACTCGTCAGCCACGCGCCGGGCGGGCTCGGCGTCCTGGAACTCATCTTCGTGGCCATGATGCCCGACGTCCCGCAGGCGGACGTGCTGGCCGCCCTGCTGGTGTTCCGGCTGTTCTACCTCATCCTTCCCTTCGCGGCCGCGTTGGTGGTCGTGCTCCTGTTCGAGCGGGCGCGTCTCGCCAAGGCATGGCGCGATCGCATGCCGGCCACGATCCCTCCGGTTCCCCCGCCGGCCCCGTGAGATCCCGGCCTGGCCGCGCCGGGCTGCGGGAGGAGCTTCGCCGCGCGGCCTTCGGCCTGTCGACCCTGCTCGGGAGGCCCCGGGGCTTCTTCATCCCCTATCGCTACGCGGCGACGGTCGCCGCGACGGATTATCCCGCCCTCGAGCCGCGCTTCCGTGCGGCCGAGCCCGGGTTTCGCGGCCTCGTGGCGGTGGCCGAATCCTACCGGACCGACATCCTGCGGCTCCTCGGCGGCCAGGGTCCCGCCCGCTTCGACCAGGACTGGTTTCCCCGCCTCGACGCCCTGATGGCCTATGTGCTCGTCCGTCAGGAAAAGCCGCGCCACATCGTCGAGATCGGGTCAGGACACTCCACGCGCTTCATGGCCCGGGCGGTCCAGGATGGCGGTATCCCGACGCAGATAGTCGCGATAGACCCCTCGCCCCGCGCCTCCCTGGCGGGCCTTCGGGTCCGGCATGAGCGCGCGCTCCTCGGGGATGCCGATCCCGCCCTGTTCGCGGCGCTCGGGCCCGGCGACCTGCTCTTCGTCGATTCGAGCCACGTGGCGATGCCGGGCACCGATGTGGACCGGCTCGTGGGCGACATCCTCCCGCGGCTTTCGGCCGGGGTCCTGGTCCACATCCACGACATCCTGCTGCCCGATGCCTATCCGCCGGAATGGGACTGGCGCGCCTACAACGAGGCGACCGTGGTCGCCGCCCTGATCGGATCGGGCGGCTACGATCTCGTGTTCTCGAGCCACTGGGTGGCGTCCCGCCATCCGGGCTGGCTCGCATCCGGGATCGCCGGCCAGCTTCCCCTTCTGCCGGGCGCCCGCGAGACGAGCCTTTGGCTCAGGAAGCGCTAACCTTCTCGGGTCTCACGACGAGCGCGGTCGCGCCGAGCATGATGGCCATGCCGACCCCTTCCCAGACACCGAAGCTTTCGCCGACCCAGATCACCCCGACGGCGACTGCGATGATCGGGCTGACGAAGGCATAGAGGCCGGCCCGGAAGGCGCCCCATTCCCGCAACAGCCAGAGATAGACCGAGAAGCCGACGAGCGACCCGCCGAGCACCAGGAAGGCCAGCCCTGCGAGGGCGCGGCCCGAGAACATGCCCGCGAAAGCCGCGAGGTCGACCGGCTCGATCATGATGGCGATTCCCACGAGCGAGGCTCCGCCGATCAGGGTCTGCCAAAAGGCCACCGCCACCGGCGGCATCTCGCGGACGAGTGGCTTCGAGACGATGGCGCCCCAGGCATAGGACAGCGTGGCGACCACGACCGCCGCGAGACCCAGCCCGACCTGCGCGCCTTCCCGCGACGCCGTCCCGTCCCGGGACGAAAACAGCAGCGCGAGGCCGGCCGCCCCGAGCGCGACGGCCGCGAGCCTGCGGACGGAAATCGTCTCCTCGCCGTAGAGCGCCCCGATCAGCATCGAGAAGACCGGGATGAGTGACAGGTTGACGATGGCGGCGAGGCCCGTCGGTGCGTGTGTCACGCCCCAGAACAGGAAGCTGTAGCAGCCGGTATTCACCAGGAGCGACGCGGCGAGGAGCCGGCCGACCTTCGCTGTCCGAATCCGGACGCGGGCGAGCCCGCACCAGCCCGCGAAGAAGAGCGACGCGAAGAGCAGGCGCACGCCCGCCACCAGAACCGGAGGCGAGGCCTCCGTGGCCCATTTCGCCGCGATCCAGGTGAGGCCCCAGACGAACGCCATGGCCAGAAAGGCCAGGAAGCGGAGCACTTGCCCGCTTCCGGGCCGCCCTTCGCGGGGATTCATCATGCGCGGAGGCGGAGAGGCCGGGACAGACTTGGGCGATTGCTGCTCAAGTGAATGATCAGTTAAAGTCATGGGCGGCGCGGTTTGGGGGAGATCGCGGAGGCGGCAAAAGACTCGAAGGATTTTGAGATCGCATGGCGGATGTCGCAGCTCTAGCCGGGCCGAACGCCCTTACACGACGTCAGGCCCGAGCGGCGGCACGATATGCTGCCGATCTCAAGCGGGGCTACTCGATTTCCTACAAGCGGCTCGCGCTCGCCTTTCTGGCGGAAGGCGTCATCGTGGCGACCTCGCTTGCCGGAGCTTGGCTCTTCGCTTCCATCTACGGCGGCAACGATCCCCTCGCCTTCTGGATGATGATGCTGGCGCCGGCCGCCTATGCGGTCATCGAGTTCAGCCGCGTGCCGCTCGCCGTGTCGATCAGGACGCAGAAGTCGATCGCGCTACGGATCGTGGCGGCCGTGGGCGTGATCGGCGCCGGCGTCGTCACCGTGAAATCGATCTCCCAGCTCGGGGAGATCATGTTCCGCCCGCGCCTCCAGGAAGCCGTGCAGGCGCAGGAGCGCCTGGCCGACGCCAGGAACGCCCGCGCGACGCTCGACCGGCAGATCAAGGATGCGGACGAGGTCGTGACGCAGCGGGCCGCCCAGCTCGAGGATGCCGAGCAGCGCCTGAAATCCGCCAATACGGAACTGGGCGCCCTGCCGCCGCAGCGCTGCTGGCGCGTCACCAACACCACGGCCGATGGCCGCCGCGTGACCGGGACCCGCTGTTCGACGGACCCCCGGACGGAGGCGATGAAGACGAGCCTCGGGACCGCGCAGAAGGACCGTCAGGAGGCCTCTTCCCGCCTTGACGAGGCCCGCGCCGAGCGCGCGAAACTGGACCGCACGGCGATCGACCGTGCGCAGAGCGAGGCCGAGGTCGCCTTCCGGGACGCGATCATGCGGTCCCAGCTCCATTCCTTCACGGCCATGGTCTTCCTCAAGGACCCGGCCCAGGTGACGGATGCCGAGATCCACTCCTTCCTGTTCTTCTTCGTGTTCATCCCGGCGCTCGGGGCTTCCGTCGCCTCGACACTGCTCGCGCTCACCTCGATCGAGAAGCTGCGCGACGAGGACGACATCGTGCTCGATCCGCAGGCCGGCACCTTCATCCTCGAGCCCTTCGCGGAGGAGATCATCCGGCAGGCGCGCGAGGAGGCGGAGCGCAGCGCAACGGCGGCGCTCGACCGGGCGCGGCCTCCCTCGCCCGCCGTTCCAGCCGAGGCTCCTCCCGCCGTCGCACCGGCAGCCGCGACGGCGGCTTCGCCCGCGCCTGCCCAACCCCCGGCCGCGGCGGCCGTTGCCGGCCCGCCGGCGCCGGGCCACGCCTCCCTCCGCGTGGTCGAATCCGGGCGCTGAGCCATGGAACTTCGCAACACGACCGAGAACCGCGTCCTCGCCTCTGCGGTGAACGCGCGCATCAAGTCCGATGCGCGGCTGCTGAACGCGCGGGCCGCGCTCTATCGGCTCGCCGGCATCGGGATCGTCTGCGCACTCGCCGGGGTCGGCGTGGGCGCCGCGTTCTACGGCTATTCCTACACGAGCGACCCGACCTTCCCGACCGCAAAGGTCGCCAACACGGTCGCCGAGGCCCTGTCCAAGGTCACGCTGAAGACCGAAGGCACGGTGAAGCTCGACCCCGAATCCACGCTCGCCGTCGGGGGCCGGTCCGAGATCCCGACGCCGACTCCCGCCCAGCTCGGAGCCGGCGCGACCCCGGATTCGAAGGCCGCCGTGATCACGAATTTCACCGTGTTCAAGAACGTGCCCTTCGGGTCCGGCCAGGTCGTCACGGGCTGGAACTTCTCCTCCTCCGAGCAGAGGAGCCCGAACCACCAGTACTGCTACTACTCGGAGCAGATCGACGGGACCTCGAAGGTCACGATCGACCTCGGCGAGAACGGGCGGGCGCTTCCCCAGGCCAAGGCGCGCACCAATGTCGACCCGGGGATCGCCTATACGAACTGCGTCTGGTTCAAGGCCGGCGCGATCTGAACGGGTCTTCGCCGGCCCGACCATGACACGGTCGCTCGCCTCTGCTAGCGAGCCGGCACGATGACCGAACGCCTTGCCGCCCGTTTTGCCCGCTGCCGTGAGGAAGGCCGCGCCGCGCTCGTGACCTATGTCATGGCCGGCGATCCCGACCCCGAAACCTCGCTCGCCATTCTGTCTGCCCTGCCGAAGGCCGGCGCCGACATCGTCGAGTTCGGCCTGCCCTTCACCGACCCCATGGCGGACGGTCCGGCCATCCAGGCGGCAGGGCTCCGGGCGCTGAAGGTCGGGCAGACCACGGTCAAGACGCTCGATCTCGTCCGCCGCTTCCGGGCGGGCGACCCGGACACGCCCGTGATCCTGATGGGGTATTTCAACCCGATCTACATCTACGGCGTCGAGCGCTTCCTGGCGGACGCGAAGGCCGCCGGCGCGGACGGGTTCATCGTCGTCGACCTGCCGCCCGAGATGGACGAGGAATTCTGCCTGCCGGCCCTCCAGGCGGGCTTTGCCTTCATCCGCCTCGCCACCCCGACCACGGATGACGAGCGGCTTCCCACGGTTCTCCAGAATACGGCGGGCTTCGTCTATTACGTCTCGATCACGGGCGTGACCGGAATGGCCACGCCCGATTTCGGGCGCGTGGCTGCGGCGGTCTCGCGCATCAAGCGCCATACCGAGCTTCCGGTCGTCGTCGGGTTCGGGGTGAAGTCCGGCGCACACGCGGCCGAGGTCGCGAAGGGGGCTGACGGCGTGGTGGTCGGGTCCGCGATCGTGGACGCGGTGGCCCGCTCGCTCGACCCGGAAGGCCGGGCGAGCGCCACGACGGTTCCGGCCGTGACGGAACTCGTCGGCGAACTCGCGGCCGGTATACGCTCGGTCGCGAAGTCGCGCGCCGCCTGACGCTCTGGAACTCGGACGAGCGGAGGCGTATCTACCGCCCATGAACTGGGTCACCGAAGTCGTCCGCCCGCGGATCAAGACGCTCTTCAAGCGCGAGAGTCCGGAAAATCTCTGGATCAAATGTCCCGAGACCGGGCAGATGGTGTTCCAGAAGGACGTCGAGGCCAATTGCTGGGTCATCCCCGGCTCGGAGCATCACCTCCGGGTGACGGCGACGCAGCGCCTCAAGATGATGTTCGACCAGGGCACCTGGCTCGACGTTCCGGTCCCTGACGTCGCGACCGACCCGCTCAAGTTTCGCGACGAGAAGCGCTACGCCGACCGCCTGAAGGACGCCCGCGCCAAGACCGGCCAGAAGGACGCCTTCAAGGTCGGCTACGGCCGGGTCGGCGAGCTGCCGATGACGATCGCCGTGCAGGACTTCGCCTTCATGGGCGGCTCGCTCGGCATGGCGGCCGGCGAGGCCTTCATCAAAGGGGCGGAGACGGCGCTCGACAAGAAGACGCCCTTCATCCTCTTCGCCGGCTCCGGCGGCGCCCGCATGCAGGAGGGCATCTTCTCCCTCATGCAGATGCCGCGCACCACGGTCGCCATCCGCCGCCTCAACGAGGCCCGGCTGCCCTACATCGTCGTGCTGACCAACCCGACCACGGGCGGCGTCACGGCTTCATACGCGATGCTCGGCGACATCCACCTGGCGGAGCCCGGCGCGCTGATCGGCTTTGCGGGGCCGCGCGTGATCGAGCAGACCATCCGCGAGAAGCTGCCGCCCGGCTTCCAGCGCTCCGAGTACCTGCGCGACCACGGCATGGTCGACCGCGTGGTCCATCGGCGCGACATGAAGGACGAGGTGGCCCGCCTGTCGCGGCTGCTGATGCGTGCCCCCGCCGCGGGGGCCGCCGTCGAGACGCCCGCAGCCGAGCCGGCCCCGCTCGCGCCCGCCGCGTGAGCGGGCGATGGAATCCTCCGACGCGATCATCGCGCGCTGTCTCGCGCTCCACCCGAAGCTGATCGACCTCTCGCTGGATCGCATCCGGACCCTGCTCGCCCGGATGCACCATCCGGAGCGCCGGCTGCCGCCCGTGATCCATGTCGCGGGGACCAACGGCAAGGGCTCCACGATCGCCTTCATGCGGTCGATCCTGGAGAGCGCAGGTCTCAGGGTTCACGTCTATACCTCGCCCCATCTCGTCCGCTTCCACGAGCGCATCCGGCTCGGCGGCATGCGGGGCGGCCGATTCGTGGCGGAGGAACGGCTCGCGGAGGCGCTGCTGCGCGCCGAGGCGCTGAACGCGGGCGACCCGATCACGATGTTCGAGATCACGACGGCGGCCGCCTTCGACATCTTCGCCGACACGCCCGCGGACGTGCTGCTGCTGGAGGTCGGGCTCGGGGGCCGGGCAGACGCCACGAACGTGATCGACCAGCCGGCCTGCGCCGTGATCACGCCGATCGGGCATGACCACGCCGAGCATCTCGGCACCACGCTCGCCGGCATCGCCCGGGAGAAGGCCGGCATCATCAAGCGCGGCTCGCCCGTGGTGATCGCCCCGCAGGACCATGTCGAGGCCGACGAGGCGCTCCGCGAAGCGGCGGAGAAGGCCGGGGCGCGGCCGATCCTCGTCGGCGCGCAGGATTTTTCCGTCCACGCGGAGGGAGGCCGGCTCGTCTACCAGGACGAGACCGGTCTCATGGACCTTCCCGCCCCCCGGCTTTCCGGCCGGCACCAGTTCGTGAATGCCGGCACGGCGATCGCGGCCGTCAAGGCGGCGGGCTTCGGCGATCTCGAGCCGAAGGTCTTCGAGCAAGGCATCGCGATCGCCGAATGGCCGGGCCGCCTCCAGCTCCTGTCGCGCGGGCGACTGACGCAGCTCCTGCCCGAAGGGGCGGAGCTCTGGCTCGATGGCGGGCATAATCGCGACGGCGGGCGGGCGGTCGCGGCCGCGATGGCGGATCTCGAGGAGCGCAGCCCCGCCCCGCTCGTCCTCGTCTCGGCCATGCTGGCCACGAAGGACGCGCTTGCCTATCTCGGCGAGTTCAAGGGCCTCGCGCGCGAGCTGATCGCCGTGCCGATGTCGTCCCAGATGGCGGCGCACCCAGCGCAGGAACTGGCCTCGATCGCGGGCCGGGCGGGGCTGAGGAGTTCCGTGGCGGCCGGCGTGGAGGCCGCGCTCGACGAGATCTCGGATACGATCTTCGAACGCCCGCCCCGGGTTCTGATCTGCGGCTCGCTGTATCTCGCGGGCGAGGTCCTGGCCCTCAACGGCACGCCCCCGACATGAAAAAGGCCCGCTTTCGCGGGCCTTTTCGTTTCACGTAGCGTTGCGCTTACGCGGTCTGCTGGATCCAGCGGGAGAGGTCGCCCTTGGGGGCTGCGCCGACCTTCTGCCCGGCGAGCTTACCGTCCTTGAAGATCATCAGCGTCGGGATCGACCGAATGCCGAGCTGCGATGCGATGGCCGGGTTCTCGTCGATATTGACCTTGGCGATCTTCACCTTGCCCTGCATCTCGGACGCGATCTCCTCGAGGGCCGGGCCGATCATGCGGCAAGGGCCGCACCACTCCGCCCAGAAATCGACGACCACCGGCTCCGCCGACTTGATCACGTCGGCATCGAAGCTCTGATCGGTCACCTTAACGGTCGCCATGGGATTGTCCTTGCTGCGGCGGCCGAGCCGCCATGTGTTGCAATCTAGGTATGGTCGCGAACCTTGGTGTCAAGCAGAGCCGGCAAGCGCCGCCTGCAGGGCAGCATCGAGCGCGGCGGGGGTCGGCTCGACCACCTCCGGGCCGTCCGTCCAGACCAGGATCGGCCGCACGGCCCGGCCCGGATAGGCCAGCGCCAGCACCGCCCGGTACAAGGCGAGCTGGGCGAGATGGCTTTCGGGCAGGTCCTCGCCCGCCTGGGCGCCCGTCTTGAAGTCGGCGACGATCACCTCGTCCGGCGTCACCACCATCCGGTCGACCTGGCCGACGACCACCTGGCTGCCTCCGTCCGGCGCGGCGACCTGGCCGGCGATCGCTGCTTCGCCCTTCGCGTCCGGCCCGAAGAGGGGTGCGAGCGCGGGATGCGCGATGACCGCCAGGGCATCCGTCACGATCCGGCGGCGCAGGCTGGGCGGGAGCCCCCCTGCCCGCGCCTCCACGAAGGCGGCAGCCGCGGGGTCCCGACGCTCGGCTGGAAGCCCGGCGAGGTGATCGATCAGCGCATGGACCAGGGTGCCACGCCGCCGCGCCTCCGCCCGCGAAAGCCCGTCGGGCGCCGGGCGGTGGTGCTCGGTGCCCCCGGCGAGCGCCGCTGAGGGACGCACGCGCCGAGCTGGCGCCTCGTCCGGCTCCGCCGGGTTCAGGAGCCAGTCCGGCAGCGCGATCGGCCCACCGGAGGGCGCTCCGTGGCGCGCCGGCTCCGCCGCATGGACGCCATGCGCCCAGAGGTCGACCTCGCCATAGGGCGTTTCCGTCCGCACCAGGGCATGCGTCGCTTCCGCGAAGCCCCGCCGGATCATGGCGCACCAGGCCTCCTCCGGCTCGCCGCCCTTTGCCGCGAAGGGGGCGACGACGAGCCGGTCCTTGGCGCGCGTCATGGCGACGTAGAGGAGCCGGTTGTGCTCCTCGAGCCGAAGGTGCTTGGCACGGTCGCGCGCCTCGGCCACGGGCCGGCAATCCAGGTCCTTCTTCGGGGACCAGACCGGAAGCGGGTCGCCGTTCCCGGCCGTGAACGGCACCAGCGCCGGCTCCCGCCCGAACACCTCGCAATTGTCGATGACCACGACGAGCGGCGCCTCGAGACCCTTCGCGCCATGGACGGTCATCACCCGCACCTCGTCGCCGGTCGCGTCGAGGTCGCGCTTGATCGTGTGCTCCGCAGATTCAAAGCGGGCCAGGAAGGTGGAAAGCGAGGGCGTGTCCGCCCCGATCTCCGCCGTCTGGGCGTAGATCAGGAAGGCGTCGATGGCATCCGCCGCCTCGCCGCCGAGCCGCTCGATGAGGCGTCGGCGGCCACCCTCCGGGCCGAGCAGTGCGGCGTAGAACCCGAACGGCCCGTGCTCCCGGGCGAGTTCGCGCCAGCGCGCCAGAGCCCTGCAGCCCGCTTCGGCCCGGACGTCACCCTCGGCTGCCGCACGCTGCAGGGCATCGGCCAGCGGCTCGGCCTCGCCGCGGTCGGCCGCGATGCGGATCAGGTCGTCGTCGTCGAACCCGACGAGCGGGGATTTCAGCGCCGCCGCGAGCACCAGGTCGTTGCGCGGCAGCAGCGCCGCCTGTCCGGCCGCCACGAGGTCGTTCACGGCGATGTGCTCGCCGATGTCGAAGCGGTCCGCGCCCGCGACCGGCACCCCGGCCGCCTTGAGGGCCCGGATCACGGCGAAGAAGGCCGGGCCGCGGCTGCGCACCAGGATGAGGATCTCGCCCGGTCGCCAGATCCGGCCGACGCCATCGCCCTTCGACGTCCAGCATTGCACGGCCTGCGCGATCCGGCTGGCGACCACGACGGCGGGCGCGGTGCGCTCGGGCTCGTCGACCGGCAGTTCCCAGGCGTCGGGGTCGTCGCCGCCCTCCCGCTTCACCTCCGTCGGCCAGATCTCGACATGGCCGGGCGCCTTCGGCCGGGCGCTTTCGTGCGTGGTCCCGACGGCGAGATCGTCGAACGACAGGCCGCGGAAGTGGGACTTCACGCGAAACGTGTGGTCGACGGCCTTGAGAATTGCGGGCGCCGACCGGAAGGACAGGTCGAGGCGCACGTCCTCGAACCGCAACTCGGCCGCGCCCGTCCGGGCGAGCCAGTGCCGGCGGCCCTCCTCGAACCAGCGCGGATCAGCGCCCTGGAAGGAGTAGATCGACTGCTTCGGGTCGCCGACCGCGAAGACCGTACGGGGCTTCTTGGAGGGCCGGCCTGCTCCGGCCGTGAACTCCTCCGTCAGGCGGCGGAGGATGCGCCACTGGTCGGGGTTCGTGTCCTGCGCCTCGTCGACGAGGACGTGGTCGATGCCGCGGTCGAGCTTGTAGAGCACCCAGCCGGCAGAGCCGCGGTCGAGGAGTTCGAGCGTCTTGCGGATGAGGTCCGCGAAATCGAGCGCGCCGAGCCGGCGCTTGGCAGCCTCGGCCTCGGCCCTCACGGCGCCGGCGAGCATGTAGAGGGCGTCCGTCCGCTCCACGGTGCCGACCGCTTTCAGGGCCTCGTCGAGCTCGATCAGCCGATCCTGCTCGCGCGCGAGTGCCTCGCAGATCCCGGGCTCCACATTCTTCGTGGCCAGCGACTTCTTGGGCGTGCCGTCCCCGCCGGCGGTGAAGAAGACCGACCGGTAGGCGGCGAGCCGCTGCCCGAGCGTCGCGGCGGAGGCCGCGGCCTCCAGCGAGGCGGCCTGGGCGGTGTCGGTCCTGCTGCCCGTGCGCCGGAGCTCGGCCGCGAAGGCGGGCAGTTCGGAGGCCGGGATGCCGTCCTCCAGCATCGCGCGCTGGACGTCCGCCGAACCGAGATCGGCCGGCAGGCCCAGGGCTTTGCGGAGCGCCGAGATCGCCATGCCCCGTTCGTCCGGGTCGCTCGGGATGCGCTCGTCGAGGACCGCGCTGTCGAGCAGCCCCGTCAGCGCCTCGCCCTGGCAATGCAGGCTGACCACCTCCAGGGCCCGGGCTAGGTCGGCCGAGCGGGGACCGCCGATGACCGCCTCGGTCAGGATGCGGCCGCGCGCCTCCGCCAGGAGCTCCGCGGTCTGCGATTCGTCGAGCACCGCGAACCGCGCCGGCACGTTCGCCTCGAAGGGGACGAGATGCAGAATGCGCTCGCAGAAGGCGTGGATGGTCTCGATCTTCAGGCCGCCCGGCGTCTCCACGGCCTTGGCGAAGAGCCGGCGCGCCCGCGCCACGGTCGCCCGGTCCGGCCGCTCCCCCGTCATGTCCTCGAGCGCGCGGCGAAGGGCCGGCTCGTCGAGCGTCACCCAGCCCCCGAGCCGCTCGAAGACGCGGATCGTCATCTCGGCCGCGGCCGCCTTGGTGAAGGTGAGGCACAGGATGCGGGAGGGCTCCGCCCCGTCGAGCAGCAGCCGGATCACCCGGTCCGTCAGGACGCGCGTCTTGCCCGCTCCGGCATTGGCCGAGACCCAGGCCGAGGCGCGGGGATCGGCGGCGCGGCGCTGCCGATGGATCGTGTCCGGCGGGATGACGAAATCGGCGCTCACGCCTCCCCTCCCCCGTCGGTCGCGCCTGCCGTCGCCGACCATTCCTTCACGCGCGCCAGGTGATCGTAGGGCGCGTAGGTGCGGGCATATTGGGCGTAGGGCCGCGAGAGATAGCCGGCGCCCTCGACGGCGTAGCGGTGAACGAGCTTCTTCAATCCGCTGAAATGCTCCTCCACGATGGCCGCCATGCTGCGCTCGTCCTTCGGCGGGGGCTTCAGCTCACGCGGGTCGAGCAGCTCGCGCCCGCCGATCTTCACATATTCGAGCGCGGGCAGCCCTTCCGAGACGGGCACGTGCTCGAACCCGCCCTGCATCAGCATCGCCGCCTCCAGCGTGAGCTGTGGCGAGAATCCGACCGCGACCTCCTTTACGCTGGGCACCCGTCCGCTCTTGAAGTCGATGATCACGGCCTCGCCGCCGGGGCCGTACTCGATGCGGTCGGCCCGGCCCCGGAGCGTGAAGACGTCGTCCGGCCCGATCGGGATCGCGATGGAGCCCGAGCGCTCGACATGGATGGCGGAGAGGTGCGCCCTTCGCTCACGCTCCCATTCGAGATAGCGCGGCGCGAAGCGCTGGAAGGCCGGCCACCAGAGCGCATGGAGCTCCGGGTAGGCTTCCTCGATCTCCCGAAACAGATCCGCGCCGCGCTGAAGCAGCCGGTCGAGGGCGTCGTGCGGGAGCTCCTTCGGATATGCCTGCACGAAGCTGCCGATGATGTCGTGCAGGATGTTGCCGCGATCGGCGGCAGAGGGCTGAACCGCGATGGCATCGACCGGCTCGAGCCGCAGCACGTGCCGGGCGAAGATCGAATAGGGATCGCGGACGAGCGTCTCGACCTCGGTGACGCTGAGCCGGCGGGGGAAGCGCTCGGGTCCCGGCTGCGGCGCAGGCCGGCGCAGCGGCTCCACAGGCCGAGGCGTGTCGAGCGCGGCGGCGAGGCGACGGTAGCGGTCGCCTCGCGCGACCATCTCCCTCCAGAGCCCCTCGCCCGCGAAGGCCCGCATGCGCTCCAGGAAGCGCGACGGCACGGTGGGCTTGCCCTGGCGCTTCCGCGCCCGCGTGATGATGGCATCGCGGACCCCGAGCGCCTGGACGAAGTCGTGGGCCGTCTGTCCGATCCGGCGCTCCGGAGGCGTGAGGCCGAGCTTCAGCCGCATGGGCCGGTTCAGGAAGGCGTCCGTCTCGGCCACGGGCGGCCAGATCGTTTCGTCCAGGCCGCCCAGCACGACACGGTCGACATCGAGGAGCCGCGCCTCGAGCAGGCCCAGAATGCGGATGCGGCGATGGGTGCCGCGCATCTCGGGCGCGAGCGACCGGTCGCGCGCGAGCGTGGCGAAGAAGGCCGGATAATCGGAGAAGCGGCCGAGGATCGAACGGCCGGCGCCATCCTCGACCCGCATGGAGGCGAGCTCGTCGAAGAGGCCATCGAGGGCTTCGCGCGCGGGATCCGGCCCGGCCCCATCCGGGTCCTGCCCCGCCGTCAGGGCCGCGACCGCGTCGGCATGCAGGCCGGCGAGCCGGACGAGGTCGGCGAGGCCGCCGGCCGCGCCATCCTGGCGGAAGGGCCCGAAGGCGAGGTCGAGCCGCCGGACGATCTCGCCCGCGAGGTCCCAATCCGCATCCGAGAGCATCCGGACGGGGATCGGCTCCCTGCGGCGGCTTCGGGCCTCGCGCCGGTGCCGGAGCGCGGCCGCGATGCCGTCGAGCCCCGGCCGGGGCGCCGGACCGCGGAGCGCGCCGAGCTCCAGCGCCGCGGCGCCCTGCTCGACCTCGGCCCGCGTCAGGCCGAGCGTCACATGCGGGTGCGCCAGGAGGGCGAGCACCTGGACCGGGTGGAAATCGAGCGCGGCAGCCTCGGCGGCGAGCGTCGCCAGCCGGCCGGACGCCGTATCGACAAGCGGGATGCCGGCCGAATCCTCGATGACGATTCCCCAGCGGCCGAGCTCGGCCGCGACACGCCGGGCGAGGTTGCGGTCGGGCGTCACGAAGGCCGCGCGGCGTCCGGGGCTCGCGAGCGTCTCGCGCAAAGCGACCGCGATGGCGAGCGCCTCCTCGCGCTCGTCCGCCGCCTCGATCAGGGTGAGATCGTCCGTGCCCTCCCGGGCCGTGATCTCGCGCAGGACGGGCGGCAGCTCGGCCCAGAGATCCGTCGTCTCGGCCGGCCGCATGATCTCGGAGACGAGCCGGCGGCGGGGCTCGAGGGCGGGATCGCGGGTGCCGAGCGGCCGGACGGCCGAGCGGGGTATTCCGACATGCTCCTCGACGAGGCGTCGGAGGATGAATTGCGGATGGCCGTTGATCCCGCCGCTCTGCCCGTCGCCCGCGATCGCGGCCCAGCCCTTCTCGTCGAGGTCGAGATCGAGGCCAGGCAGGACAACCGCCCCGCGCGGCAGGCGCGAGATCGTCGCGAGGAGGCGGGCGGTGGCCGGAATCGAGCCCGTGGAGCCGGCCGCGATGATCGGCCCGGTCGGCCGCTCCCGCTCGAGCCGCTGCCTCTCGCCTTCGAGGACGGCATTGCGGCGGACCGCCGGGTCCATGGCGCCGCGCTCGGCCAGGATGCCGGGCCACAGCTCATGCGCGATGCGCACAAAGTCGAGCGTCAGCCGGAAATAGTGGGAGTAGTCGATGTCGACGACCTCCTCGAGCGCCGCCCAGTCGACGCTCTCGGTCGCGAGCGCGTCCATGAGGGCCTCGAGGTCGCCCGCGAGAGAGACCGCGTCAGCGGGCGAGCCCGGCACCATGAAGGGGGTGTCGCTGCTCAGCCGCAGCTCGCGCCGATCGACCTGGGCCGCCCAGGCCTGGACGAGGCGCGTCAGGATCAGCCGGCGCTCGAGGGGCGGGATCGCAGGTGCGAGTTCCGCGGAAGCCGAGCCCCCGCCGGAGCCGCTCTCCTCGTCCGCATCCCCGAGCGGCACGATCCGCGGCAGCACGAGGCCGCGGCCGCGGGAGCGCTGGGCCAGGAACTCGGCCAGTCCCCGCCCGGCGCGGCGCGTCGGCAGGTAGATCGTCGCCGAGGCGAGCTCGTCCGGCCCGAGGGTCCCGACGAGCTCGCCTGCGAGCAGCGCATCGACGAGCGTCGGGAGGAAAGGCGTCCCGGGCGGAATCGTGAAGACGTGCGCGTCGCTCAAGCCGAATACCCGTAGAAGAGAAGAGACATCGCCGGGCATGCGTGCCGTTGCAATTGGCGCTCCAGCGCCACCTCCTCAACCCGTGGTCTTATCCACGTAATCCCGCAGGACCTCGTTCACGCGCGACTGCCAGCCAGGCCCGCTGGCTCGAAGCTTCCGGACGACATCGATGTCCAGTCGGAGCGAGACCGCTTCCTTGGTCCGAACCGGCCCGCGCTTGCGCATCGTCGCCGCCGCCTCCGGCAACGCCTCCGCGAACGGCCTGGCTAGCGCGAGCTCGGCATCGGTCAGGTCCGGGCTGTCCACGGCCTTCCAATCGCCTTCGGTGTAGCCTCTTCCGGGCTGGAACTTCTTCATGGAAGGAACCTCCGTTCCTTTGCCGATGCCGGGCGCATGCTGACGACGGAAATGGCTTCGGTGCCGCGCATGGCGAAGATGACGGTGAGCGCGCGGTCGCCCGACCATCCGATCGCGGCGAGACGTCCATCTTTCGCCGGGACGACGAGCGAGGCCTCAAAGAACGCGATGTCGAGATCGCCGAAATCCAGCTCGTGCTTGTCGAGATTCGCGAGCCGTTTTGGTTCGTCCCAGACGATCCTCACGGGCGGAATCTATGGACGCGGTCCGACCCCGTCAATCCTGTATATGCGAGTTTGAACTCGTCCGATGAGGGCCGCCTATTCTAGGCCCCACTCTGGGCGAGCCGCGCCTCCGCCTGGCCGATGGCTTCCGGCGTGCCGACGTGGAGCCACTCCCCGTCCAAGGCCACGCCGAACAGGCGCCCGGCCTCGATCGCGCGATCGAAGAGGAGGTTGAGCGAGAAGGCGCCCTCCGGCGTGTTGTCGAACAGCTCCGCCTTCATGATCGCGGCGCCGGCATAGACGTGGGGCGCCAGCGCCCCGAAGACGCGGCGCGTGAGGCGCCCGTTCGCATCCATGTTGAAGTCGCCGAGCCCGTCGTAGCCGAGGCTCTTCCGCGGCGCGAGAAGCAGCAGGATGTCCATCTCCTCCGGCCGCCAGGTCTCGAGGAGGCGGGACAGGTTCTTGGTCTCGCGCTCCGTCCAGAGCGAATCCGAGTTGAGGACCAGGAATTCGGGGCCGAGGAGCGGCAGCGCGCGCTTGACCCCGCCCCCCGTCTCCAGGAGCGCGTCGCGTTCGTCGGAGATCGTGATGGAGAGGTCGGCCAGGCTCGCGACGTGATCCTCGATCATATCGGGCAGGTAGTGGACGTTGACCACGACCTTGCTCAGCCCGGCCTCGAGCAGGCGCCCGAGCGCGTGGTCGATCAGGGGACGTCCCGCGACTTCGACGAGCGGCTTCGGCCGCGTATCGGTGATGGGCCGCATGCGCTTGCCGAGGCCAGCCGCGAGGACCATGGCGACCATCCGGGGCTCCGGCTCCGCCGCCGGCTTTCCCGCTCCGGCCCCGCCCCCGGCGACCGGCTCGGTCGAGACGTTGGTCGCGGCGCCGGCCTCCGCGGCGTCGCTGAGGAGGCGGTCCGCGACCGTGTCCGTCTCGATGCCTGCCGGAGCGCTCTCCGGCGCCGCCTCCTCGTCAGCGGGCTCCTCCTTCGGGAAGACGTCGCCGCCGTGGTACTCGAACCAGCCCTGCAGGCGCGCCAGCGCGGGATGGGCGAGATTGCGGGCGAGATAGGCCCGGATGCGCGGCAGATGAGCGAGGTATTGCGGCTTGCCGTCCCGCCGGTCGAGCCGCGCGAAGATGCCGAGGATCTTGGTCGCCCGCTGCGCTCCCATGATCGAGTACGCGGTGGCGAACTCGGCCATGTCGAAGCTGGCATCCGCGGCTTTACGCTCGCGGCCGTAGAGGGCCAGGAGCTTCAGCTCGAGGTCGGGCGGCACCGTCACCCGTGCATCCTGCAGGAGTGAGGCGACGTCGTAGGCGGGCGGGCCCAGGACCGCGTCCTGGAAGTCCAGGAGCCCGACGCGCCGGATCCCCTCCCGCTCGGGGAGCCAGATCAGGTTGGGGGAGTGGAAGTCCCGCAGCGTCCAGGTCTGCCGGCCGGCAAGCAGCCCGGCCAGGGCATCGCGCCAGATATGCCCGAACTCCGCCCGGACCGAGCCCGACGGCTTCGTTCCGACGATATGGGGCAGGTACCAGTCGAGCAGCAGCTCGGCCTCGATCATGAAGGCGTCGAGGTCGTAGGGCGGGAGCTGATGCGTGCCCTCCTCGCCGTAGGGAAGCGCGGTCGGAAGCGATCGCGCGTGCAGGCGGGCGAGGAGGC
The DNA here is from genome assembly GCF_049446235.1 of Enterovirga sp. CN4-39. NCBI lineage: Bacteria > Pseudomonadati > Pseudomonadota > Alphaproteobacteria > Hyphomicrobiales > Methylobacteriaceae > Enterovirga > Enterovirga sp. CN4-39. Next base: position 156,475 of record NZ_JBMSEF010000008.1, read on the forward strand.
GGGTCGCCTCCGCGTACCGGTCCGGGATCGGGCCATTCTGGTCGACCACCGGCTCGCTGCCGAAATCCTCGAGGACCAGCAGACCGACATCCAGATCCTCGGCGTAGATGCTCGGGGCGCTGAGGCCCTGGTCGATCAGCCCGCGGTCCATCGCCGAGAACGCGTGGACGCTCTCCGCGAGGCGGGCGATCGCGCTGTAGGGCTTGCCGCGCCGCACCGGGGGGCCGTCCGGACGGGGCGGGGAGATCATCAGGATGGCGGTCTCGCCCGAAGGCTTCATCAGGCGCTCATAGGCCCGGGTCGAGGCGTCGCCCTGCATGAGCACGCGTTCGGCGTCGCCCCAGCCCGAGCCATCGAGCAGTTCGGCGATCGTGTAGGCGCGCAGCACCCGCTCGGCGAGAGGCCCTGCACCGGAGATCAGGGCCCGGCGGGTGCCGCTCTCGGCATCGAGCTCGAGAAGGATATCGAGCCGCTCGGCCGGCAGATGTCCGACCGCCCGTTCCGGCCATTCGACGAGCACGATCGAGCTCGCCTGCATCTCATCGAAACCGAGCTCGTAGAGCTCGCCGCCTCCGCCGATCCGGTACAGGTCCGCATGGACCAGGGGTACGTCCCCGGACTCGTAAGTCTGGAGCAGCGTGAAGGTGGGGCTCGGCGCTTCGAGTTCCGGATCGCCGAGCCGGGCGCGCAGGATGGCGCGGGCAAGGGTCGTCTTGCCGGCCCCGATCTCGCCGGAGAGAGCGACGAGGTCGCCGGCCTGCAGCTCGGCGGCCAGCGCGCGGCCGAGCTCCTCGGTGGCGGCCTCGTCGGGCAGGGCCACGGTGATCGGCATCCGGCTGCGGATGATCTCGGCCGCGCTCGGGGCGGCCTTCTGGGTCAGGGGCATGGCGGCGTCTTGCAGGCCCGGGCCGATCTGCGCAACCCCGGGTTCCGGGCTCGACATGGGCGAGGTCTCGACGGTGCCCATGCCGCGTACAAACCCTATGCGGCGATCTGCTGCGCGGGGCCGCCGTCCCCGGGGAAGTAGCAGGTGACGGTCGTTCCCGCGCCGGGCTCGGAAGCGAGTTCGACCCTGCCGCCATGGAGCTCGACGAAGGAGCGCACGATGGAGAGGCCGAGCCCGACGCCGCGGTGCCCCGTCCCCTTCGTATGGCTCTCGAACCGATCGAACACGCGGGCGCGCACCTCGTCCGGGATGCCGCGGCCCTGGTCGGCGACGGAGAGCATGATCTCGCGTCCGACCCGCCGCGCCGCGACCGTGATGGTCTGGCCGGGCGAGGAGAAGCCGGCAGCATTGGAGAGCAGGTTGAACAGGATCTGGCGCACCCGCTTCGCATCGCCCGTGAAGGACCCGATATCGGCCGGCACGTCGATGGCGAGGCTCAGCCGATCCTCCACCAGCCGGTCGTTGATCCCCTTGGCGGCGGCCTCGATCGTGGCGCGGACGTCGATGCGCTCACGTGCCAGCTCGATCGTGTCGGCATCGATCGAGGCGAGGTCGAGGATGTCGTTGATGATCGCGAGCAGGGCCGCGGAGGATTGCATGATGTGCCCCGCGTATTCGCGCTGGCGCTCGTTCAGCTCGCCGATGGTCTCCGCCCCGAGCAGCTCCGTGAAGCCGATGATGTTGGTGAGCGGGGAGCGCAGCTCGTAGGAGACGTGGTGCACGAATTCGTTGCGGAGGCGCGAGGCGAGTTCGAGCGCATCGTTCCGCTCCGTCAGGGCACGCTCAACATTCACGCTCGCGGTCACGTCCACGAAGGTCAGGAGGGTGCCGCCGTCCGGCAACGGCTCGGCCGCGCATTCGAGCACGGACCCGTCCGGCCGCTCCATGCGGGTCTCCACCCTGAGGCGCGTGTCGGAGAAGCCGGAGACCGCCGCCGTGAGGTCGGGCCAGGAGCCATCGGTGGGCGACAGCGGCTGGCAGAGCTCGACCACCTTCGACACGTGCGGCTCGCCCGCGAGGACGGGATCATCGAGACGCCACTGGTTCGCGAAGGCGCGGTTGAAGAGCCGCAGGCGGCCGTCCGCGCCGAACAGCGCGACCCCTTCGGAAAGGGTGTTCAGGGTCTCGCTCTGCACCTTGATCAGCGAGTTGTAGCGCGATTCCAGGTGCATCCGGTCCGACACGTCGTCGAACAGGTAGGTGAGCCCGCCCTGCGGGTTCGGGTTAGCGACCACCCGCAGCGTGCGGCGATCCGGCAGGTACCACCAGGTCTCGCGCGGCTCGAGCGACCGGTAGGCGTCGAGCACGCCGGCCTTCCAGGCCCGGTAATCGGCCTGTTCGGGGAGGAGCCGCGCCGTCCGAAGGCGATCAAGGATCTCGCCGTCGCTCGGGCGGCTGGCCAGGAAGGAATCGTCGAGGTTCCAGAGCTGGCGGTAGGCCGCATTGTGGAAGACGAGCCGCTGCGCGGAATCGAACATCGCGACGGCCGTCGGGAACTGGTCGAGCGTGCGGGTATGCGCCTTCATGAGGCGCTGCATGTCCGCCCGGATCGCCTCGAGCTCGGAGACGTCCTGCGCGATGCCGCCGGCACCCGCCGGCAGCGGCGCTTCCGTGATGTCGAGGACGTGGCGCGACCCGGCCACGATCGCGGCGACGCGCGCACGGAAGATCTCGCCGTCGGCGCGGCGCCGGGCGGCTTCGGCGCGGTCGCTGCGCTCCATCAGCTCGAGCGAGCGCTGGCACGCATCCTCGGTGCCTCCCGCCTCGACGGCCCGGCAATAGGCCCGGTTGGCATAGGCCAGATGGCCGTCCTGCCCGCGCAGCCAGACCGGCTGATCGATCGCGTCGAGGAGCGCCCGCAACGTCTCGAGCCGCTGCCCCGTATCGGCCTGCTCGGCCTCCGTGCGCAGGAGATCCGCGCGATAGCCCGTGACCTCGCGCAGGCGGAGCAGTGCCCGCCCCCGCACGGCACGGCCCTCCGCGTCGATGTAACGGCCCTCGATCGTGCGTGCGACGAGGCGGAAGCCCTCGCCGCGATTGCGCAGCCGCTCGATCGCGCCTTCCAGCTGCCCGGCATCGGGCGGCAGCAGCCAGGATCCGAAGGCCAGCAGCCGCCCCGAGCTCCCGGCCGGCAGCAGGCCCGCCGGATCGCCCGCCACGCTCGTCTCGCCGTCGCGGCCGGTCCAGAGCACGAGGACCTGGCGCTCGGATCCGACGAGAAGCTCCGCGCGCTCCTCCGCCCCCCGCAGGGCTTCCAGCTCGGTGACGAGTTCGCGCTCCCGGTCCGTCCAGGTCCGGCGCTCCCGGATGTGGAGGATGGCGAGGGTCGTCGAGAAGATGACGAGCCCGGTGAGGATCGCGAACCCGAAGGCGGATCGCGGATCGAACCACTGCAGCGACGGGAGGTAGCCGGAGTTGAGGAGGTCGAGGATGCCCGCCGAGCTCGGCGTCGCGCCGATCAGGACCGCCCCGGCGCCGAGACCGGCCGCCGAGAGGCGTCGAATGAGAGGGCGGCGCCGCCGCGGACGCGAGGGGCAGATGTTCACGACAGGCCGGGCCGGAAGCCGTTCGCGGACGACGTCGGTCGGCCGCGCATGTCGGTCATTGTGAACATCGATCTCGTTGGGCGGCTCATGGCAGCAGGCCTGAATCGCGGAGGCGGGGTCGCCCTCACGAATCAGCGCAGTCTAGTTTGCCGTAGAGTCTGCCCGGAAGCCGTTATCTCCGGCTTCGATGCCCGGGCCGCCACGGGCCCGGGAAGCGTGACTCGTCCGCAACACGCGGACGAGTCGAGGATTGATCAGTAGCGATAGTGATCAGGCTTGAACGGGCCCGATTCGGACACGCCGATATAGCTCGCCTGATCCGGCCGGAGCTTCGACAGCTTCGCACCGATCTTTTCGAGGTGGAGCATCGCGACCTTCTCGTCGAGATGCTTGGGCAGCGTGTAGACCTTCTTCTCGTATTTGCCCGGGTTCGTGAAGAGTTCCACCTGCGCCAAGGTCTGGTTGGTGAAGGAGGCAGACATCACGAAGGACGGATGACCCATCGCATTGCCGAGATTCACCAGCCGGCCTTCCGAGAGCAGGATGATGCGATGGCCGTCCGGGAACTCGATCTCGTCGACCTGCGGCTTGATGTTGTCCCACTTCATGTTCTTCAGGCCGGCGACCTGAATCTCGTTGTCGAAGTGGCCGATGTTGCAGACGATGGCGCGGTCCTTCATGGCGCGCATGTGGTCGACCGTGATCACGTCCTTGTTGCCCGTGGCGGTCACGAAGATGTCGGCGCGCGGCGCCGCGTCCTCCATGGTGACCACCTCGTAGCCTTCCATGGCGGCCTGGAGCGCGCAGATCGGATCGATCTCGGACACGAGCACCCGGCAGCCTGCATTGCGCAGCGAGGCGGCCGAACCCTTGCCGACATCGCCGAAGCCCGCGACCATGGCGACCTTGCCGGCCATCATCACGTCCGTGCCGCGGCGAATGCCGTCCACCAGCGACTCGCGGCAGCCATAGAGGTTGTCGAACTTGGACTTGGTGACGGCGTCGTTGACGTTGATCGCCGGGAAGAGGAGCCGGCCCTCCTTCTCCATGATATAGAGGCGGTGAACGCCCGTCGTGGTCTCCTCCGAGACGCCCTTGATGCTCTTGGCGAGCTCGCCGAACCAGCCCTTCGGCTTCTCGGCAAGGGTCTTCTTGAGGAGCGCGAAGAGGATCTCCTCCTCCTCCGATTCAGCCTTGTCGAGGAACGCCGTGTCGCCGCCCTCGGCCCGGACGCCGAGATGCACGAAGAGCGTGGCATCGCCGCCGTCGTCGAGGATCATGTTGGGCATCCCGCCATCGCCCCACTCGAAGAGCTTGCGGGTATAATCCCAGTAGTCGACGAGCGACTCGCCCTTACGGGCGAAGACCGGAATGCCGGCGGCAGCAATCGCAGCTGCGGCATGATCCTGGGTGGAGTAGATATTGCAGGAGACCCAGCGGATATCGGCACCGAGCGCCGCGAGAGTCTCGATGAGGACGCCGGTCTGGATGGTCATGTGCAGCGAGCCGGCGATGCGGGCGCCCTTCAGGGGCTGCGACGGGCCGTACTCGGCCCGCACGGCCATGAGGCCCGGCATTTCCGTTTCGGCGATGTTGAGCTCCTTCCGCCCCCAATCGGCCAGGACGATATCGGCGACGATGTAATCCCCGGTGGACTCGACCTTCCTCAACGGCTGCGACATGAGCGGCACACTTTCTCGACGGTTCGTGATGCTGCGCCCTATAGCAGCGCCTCGCGCCTGTGGCAATCAACATATAAAGATGTCTTTATATCCCTGCGCCGGTGACCGAGGCATGCGGACTTGAGCGACGGAGAACCGCGAACGGGCCGCGAAGGCTTCGTCATCACGCGCGACCGGCTGCGCGACGGCAGCCATCTCGCCGCAATCCGGGCCCGGGCGACACCGGATTTCCACGTCCGCTCCGACGAGGACATCGAGCGATCGCTCGAGGAGACGCTGGCCCGCCACCGGGCTACCGAAGACGTCTGGGTCTTCGGATACGGTTCCCTGATGTGGAACCCGGCCTTCCATTTCGAGGAGCGGCGGCTCGGGATCGTGCGTGGCTGGCACCGGCGCTTCTGCCTGTGGCTCTCGCGCGGGCGCGGCAGCCCGGATTGCCCCGGCCTCATGCTGGCGCTCGATCGAGGCGGCGTCTGCCGGGGCGTGGCGTTCCGGGTACCGGCCGCGCAGGCGCGCGATGAGCTCCTGCTGGTGTGGCGGCGAGAGATGCTGTCGGGGGCCTACCTCGCCCGCTGGGTGACGGTGGCAACCGACGAGGGTGCCGTCCCGGCCGTCACCTTCGTGGTGAACCAGGCGCACCAGCGATATTCCGGGAAGCTCGGGGAGGCCGAGACGGCCGACAGGATCCTCACGGCCTCCGGCGAACTCGGCTCCTGCCTGGACTATTTCGAACGAACGGTCCGGATCCTGCGCACGCTCAAGGTCAGGGATGCCGCGCTGGAGCGGATCGAGGCGGAGATCGCGCGGCGGAACGGCGGGCCCGGCTGAGGCCGGCTACTCGTCCTCGCCGAAACGGCCTTCCACGAGTTGCGTGATCGCGGCCAGGCTTTCGGCCGCGTCCTCGCCCTGTGCCGTCACGGTGATCGTGGTTCCTTTCGCGGCCCCGAGGGTCAGGAGGCCCATGATGGAACGCCCGCCAACCGTTTCGCCGCACCGCGTAACGGTCACGGCCGCATCGAAGCGCTCGACGGTCTGCACGAATTTCGCCGAAGCGCGGGCATGCAGGCCCTTCTTGTTGACGATGAGGAGTTCCTTGAAGAGGGCACCGTCCGGAATGTCGACAGGCGGGCAGTCCTCGGTGTCGATCTCCATCGCGACGGCTACTTTCCGGCCAGCACGCGAGAGGCGACGTTGATGTATTTTCGGCCGGCTTCCTGAGCGTGGAGCACGGCGTCCTTCAAAACTTCCTCGTCCCGTACGGAGGCGAGCTTGATCAGCATGGGCAGGTTGATGCCGGCCACGACTTCGACCGAGCCCCCGTTCATACATGAGAGGGCGAGGTTGGAAGGCGTGCCCCCGAACATGTCGGTGAGCACCACGACGCCCGATCCGGAGTTCACCCGGCAGACGGCCGCCATGATGTCCTGACGGCGCGAATCCATGTCGTCCTCGGGACCGATCGTGATCGTCTCAAGCTGGTCCTGAGGGCCAACGACATGTTCCAGCGCGGCGCGGAACTCTGTCGCAAGCTGCCCGTGTGTCACGAGCACCATACCAATCATGCGCAAACGTGGTCCTCACCCGTACGGGCGGAAGAGAACATTTTTGTGCAGTGCACCGATATAAGCAAGGGTCTTGCGACCTTTTGCTCACGGAACAGTCACGAATTGGTCATCCAGCAGACCCAGACGCCAAAGCACCACGCCTGACGCCAAGGGGCCGTTAACTAAAATCCGAGGTAACTTCACGCCCTGGATCGTCGTGAGCAACGCTGCCTGTTCAGGCATCCTCGTCGGGTTCTCGACGAGGTCCACCACGAGGCGCAGCACCGCACTCTCGCAAAACGGCACCCGGGCGATACCGGTTCCCCGTATCTCGATCAGGCCGGCAATCGCCGGCACGGCCTCCGCGACGATCCGTCCGTGGACCGCCCGCAGCGAGACCCGGTCGTCGCAGACGAGCGCGGCGTGGCGGCCGGCCAGGGTGGCGGATGCGATGAGCTCGCGCGCGAGAGTGGATTTGCCCGCGCCCGGAGGGCCCCGCAGGAGGATGCCGTCTTCGCCGATGACGAACGCGGTCGCATGGAGCGTGCTGCCGGCATCGCGCCCCACGAGGTTCAGGCCGCCTTCAGGGCCGGCAGGCGGACGATGAAGCGGGCGCCCCGGGCCGGCTGGCCTTTCGGGCCCGGCGGACGTTTCGCGGCCCGGATCGTCCCCCGATGCGCTTCGACGATCTGGCGCGAGATGGAGAGGCCAAGCCCGGAATTCTGGCCGAAGCCGTGATCGGGCCGGTCCGTGTAGAACCGCTCGAAGATCCGCTCGATCGCGTGTGGCGGGATACCTGGGCCCTCGTCGTCGACGGTGATCTCGACCTCGCGGTCCCGCCTGGCGACCGTGACCTGCACGACGCTCTCCGGCGGCGAGAACGACCGGGCGTTGTCGAAGAGGTTGTTGAACACCTGAGCGAGCCGCGAATCGTGCCCCGCGATGGTGAAGGCCTCCGCCGGACCGCGCTCGACCGTGACCTTGATCTCCGGCTCGTGTGGACGACGCCGCTCGTTGGCGAGCGAGACCACGGTCTCCACGAGCCGCCGCATGTCGATCGGCTCCGCCTCCTCCCGGGCGAGTTCCGCGTCGAGCCTGGACGCGTCGGAGATGTCGCTGATGAGCCGGTCGAGGCGTCGCACGTCGTGCTGGATGATCGACATCAGCCGCTCGCGCGTCGAGTCCGTCTTGGCGACGGGCAGCGTCTCGACCGCGCTCCGCAGGGAGGTCAGCGGGTTCTTGAGCTCATGCGCCACGTCCGCCGCGAAGGACTGGATGGCGTCGATGCGGTTGTAGAGCGCGTGCGTCATGTCGCGAAGCGCGCCCGAAAGGTGCCCGATCTCGTCCGATCGGCGGGTGAAGTCGGGGATCTCGTGGCGCGCCTTGGTGCCGCGCCGCACGCGTTCGGCGGCCTCCGCGAGGCGCCGCACCGGCCCCGCGATCGCGCCCGCCAGCAGCACCGACAGAACCACCATCACCAGCGCGGCGACCAGGAACACCTGGAGCAGTTGGAAGCGCTCGGACGCGATCGTCGCATCGATGTCGCCGCCCTGCGTCGAGAGGAGCAAGGCGCCGCGGACCGCCCCCTGGCGCTGAATGGGTACCGCCACGGAGACGATCGTCTCCCCCCTCTGGTTAGCCCGGACGGAGGAGGCCGTCTGCCCGCCGAGGGCGCGCTGCACTTCCGGAAGCGTCCGGGCATCCGCCGGGCCGACATCGTCGATCTGCGGCCGCTCCCGCTGGAAGAGCCGGTTCAGGGCGTTCCAACCGCGTTCCATCAGGCTGGGTTTCGGGGGCTTCGAGATCGGCGCCGGCTCCTGGCGCAGGTCGCCGCGCGAATAGAGCGTGCGGGAATCCAGCGTGAGCGTCCCGTCGCGGTCGTAGATACGTGCGCGGGTGCCGGTCGGGGTGACGAGACGGCGCAGAAGCGGCGCGACCCGCTCCGGGTTGACCGAGAACTGGAGCGGCGAGAACGGCTCCTCGGCCTGGCCGGGCTGCTCGCCGGCCTGGAGCTCCAGCAGGCGGTCCGGATCCATCGTGATCTGGCCGGTCTCCACCGTCGCGGACGCGGCAACCGCCCCGGCGATGATCTCGCCCTGGATGAGCAGGCTGTTTACCCGCGCCTCGATCAGGCCCTGCCGGAACTGATTCAGCGTCAGGAACCCGATCAGGAGGGCGATCAGGCCCGCGAGATTGAGAAGGATGATCCGCCGCGTCAGGCTCGAGGAGGCGCGGCTGAAGAGCCCGCGCCCGAGCTTCGGCATCCGCAGCGGGCGCCGCCGCGAACTGTTCGATGACGCGGCCCCCGCTGGCATGTCGGGGGCAGCCTTGACCTCGTCGGCCTCGTCGTCGGCCGAGAGATAGGCAGGCTCGTCAGGCCTCCTTGAAGCGATAGCCGACACCGTACAACGTCTCGATCATGTCGAAGGCTTGGTCGACGGCCTTGAACTTCTTGCGCAGGCGCTTGATGTGGCTGTCGATCGTACGGTCATCGACATAGACTTGGTCGTCGTAGGCCGCATCCATGAGGGCGTTGCGGCTCTTCACCACGCCCGGGCGCGTCGCCAGCGCCTGCAGGATCAGGAATTCGGTGACCGTGAGGGTCACGGGCTCGCCCTTCCAGGTGCAGGAATGCCGCTCGGGATCCATCACGAGCTGGCCCCGCTCCAGGGCCTTCGCGGTGTCGTTCTCGCGCGGCTGAGTTGCATCCTTCGGCGCGCCGCGGCGAAGCACCGCTTTCACGCGCTCGACGAGGAGGCGTTGCGAGAAGGGCTTCCGGATGAAGTCGTCAGCCCCCATCTTCAGTCCGAACAGCTCGTCGATCTCCTCGTCCTTCGAGGTGAGGAAGATCACGGGAATGTCCGATTTCTGACGCAGGCGGCGGAGCAGCTCCATGCCGTCCATGCGGGGCATCTTGATGTCGAGGATGGCGAGATCGGCAGGGGATTGCCGGAGGCCGTCGAAAGCGGAGGCGCCGTCGGTATAGGTCTGGATCCTGTAGCCCTCGGCTTCCAGGGCGATCGATACTGAGGCCAGTATGTTGCGGTCGTCGTCCACGAGGGCGATGGTTGGCATCTTGTCTCCTCGATGTGAGGCAGCGCGCCGGAAATCCGGTCGTCGCACCCACTCGGTTCAATGTCCACCGGCGCCAGAACGCATGGTGGCCAGTCGCTAAATAAGGCAGAGCGGGCCGATTACCAATTCAAGGTGGCCCCGGGACCCGTCATGAGCGAGGAAAACGCGCCTAAAGCTGCCGAGTTCGACCCCGCCCCGCTCGCAAGGCAACTTCTTCGAACGGTGCGGTCCGGAGCGCTGGCAACGATCGACCGGGAGACGGGCGGGCCCTTCGCGACGCTCGTGACCGTCGCGACCGATGTCGACGGCTCGCCTCTCCTCCTCGTCTCGGGATTGTCGGCACACGCAACCAACCTCGATGCGGATCCCCGCGCCTCCATCCTCCTGGCGGCGACCGGCCGCGGCGATCCTCTCGCCCATCCGCGCCTGACCGTGACCGGGCGGGTGGAGCGCTCCGCCGACCCGCGGGTCCGACGCCGCTTTCTCGCCCGCAACCCGAAATCGGAGCTCTATGCCGACTTCCCGGATTTCAGCTTCCGGCGGATGACCGTCGAAGGCGCCCACCTGAACGGCGGCTTCGCGAAGGCCGGCCGTCTCGGCCCTGCGGAACTCCTCACCGACATGACGGGCGCCGAGGCGCTCGTCCAAGCGGAGGAAGGCGCGGTCGCCCACATGAACGCCGACCACGCGGATGCGATTGCGCTCTACGCCACTCGGCTCGCCGGGGCACCCGATGGGAGGTGGCGATGCACGGGCATCGACCCGGAAGGGATGGACCTGGCGGCCGGTGACCTCACGGCGCGCCTCACCTACCCCGAACGGGTGGTCGAACCCGGCGCGCTGCGGCGCGTGCTGGTGGCGCTCGCGGGCGAGGCGCGGGCGCTCGCCTGAGAATGCGCGCATGACGCCCTTGTGACGGGTGGCCGTTTCCGGCTAATTGCCCGGCCGAACAAACCCGTTTGCACGCGGCAGTTTCAGCTTCCAGTGTGGTAGCGTACGAACCTGTCCCGGAGGATACGTCCTTGGAAAATTTCGGCCGCCACAACGAGACGTTCGGCGCTGACAAAATCGGCTTTCGGAACCTCAAGGGCGTTCACTGGAACCTGACAGCCCCGTCGCTGGTCGGGGAATCGCTCGCCAGGGGCGAGTCCCACCTGATCCAAGGCGGCGCCCTCGCCGCCGATACCGGCATCCACACGGGACGCTCCCCGAAGGACAAGTTCATCGTCCGCGATGCGGACACCGAGAACGAGATCTGGTGGGACAACAACGGCTCGATCACCCGCGAGCAGTTCGATGTCATCCTGGAGGACTTCCTCAAGCAGGCCGAGGGCAAGGAGCTCTTCGCGCAGGACCTCTATGGCGGCGCGGACCCGGCACACCGCGTCAAGGCGCGCGTCTTCACCGAATACGCCTGGCACTCGCTCTTCATCCGCAACCTTCTGATCCGTCCCGACGAGAGCGAGATCGCGGGCTACACGCCCGACCTGACGATCATCGACCTGCCCAGCTTCAAGGCTGATCCCGCCCGGCACGGCTGCCGCTCGGAGACGATCATCGCCTGCGACTTCACGCGGAAGATCGTGCTCATCGGCTCCTCGTCCTATGCGGGCGAGATGAAGAAGTCGGTGTTCACCTACCTGAACTACGTGCTGCCGGCGAAGAAGATCATGCCGATGCACTGCTCGGCCAATGCCGGCCACGGCGGCGATTCCGCGGTATTCTTCGGCCTGTCCGGGACGGGCAAGACGACGCTCTCCAACGACCCGAACCGCATCCTCATCGGCGACGACGAGCACGGCTGGGGCCCGAACGGCATCTTCAATTTCGAGGGCGGCTGCTACGCGAAGACCATCCGTCTCTCGCGCGATGCCGAGCCCGAGATCTACGCCACCACCGAGCGCTTCGGCACGGTCCTCGAGAACGTGGTGTTCGATCCCGTGACCCGGATCCCGGATTTCGACGACGCCTCGAAGACCGAGAATTCGCGCTGCGCCTACCCGATCGACTTCATCCCGAACGCCTCGCTGACGGGCCGGGCCGGGCACCCGAAGAACATCGTGATGCTGACCGCCGACGCGTTCGGCGTGCTCCCCCCGATCGCGAAGCTCACGGGCGCGGAGGCGATGTACCACTTCCTGTCCGGCTACACGGCCAAGGTCGCTGGCACGGAGAAGGGCCTGAAGGGCCCGGAGGCGACGTTCTCGACCTGCTTCGGGGCGCCCTTCATGCCGCGGCATCCTTCGGTCTACGGCAATCTCCTGCGCGAACTGATCCAGCGCCACCATGTCGATTGCTGGCTCGTGAACACGGGCTGGACGGGCGGCGGCGTCGCCACCGGCGGCCGGCGCATGCCGATCCGCGTCACGCGCCGGCTCCTGACGGCCGCGCTCGACGGCTCGCTCGCCAAGGCGGATTTCCGGCGCGACCCGTATTTCGGCTTCGCGGTGCCGACCTCGGTGCCGGGCGTCGAGCCGCACATCCTGTATCCGGTCAAGACCTGGCAGGATAAGGCCGCCTTCGCCGAGACGGCGAAGCGTCTGGTCGCGATGTTCCAGGAGAACTTCAAGCGCTTCGAGGCCCATGTGGACGCGGATGTCCGGGCGGCCGAGCCGCAGATGTCCATCGCGGCCTGATCGACGCGGAGAGCGATGCGAGGCCCGGGTTCAGCCCGGGCCTTTTCCGTTGAGGCTGCCATGGCGGATGTCCCGACCCTAAGGCTTCCTTCCGGCGAGAGCGTCCCGGTGCTCGGCCAGGGCACCTGGATGATGGCCGAGGGGAACGGCAGGCGCGCCGACGAAATCGCTGCGCTCCGGCTCGGCCTCGACCTCGGCCTCACCCTGGTCGACACGGCCGAGATGTATGCGGACGGCGCATCCGAGACGCTGGTCGGCGAGGCCATCGCGGGCCGGCGCGACGAGGTCTTCCTCGTGTCCAAGGTGCTGCCGAGCAATGCCGGCCGGGCGGCGGCGATCCGGGCCTGCGAGCGCAGCCTCGCCCGGCTCCGGACGGACCGGATCGATCTCTATCTCCTGCACTGGCGCGGCGGCACGCCGCTTTCCGAGACCCTGGCGGCCTTCGAGACGCTCGCGCGCGACGGCAAGATCCGGCACTGGGGCGTCAGCAATTTCGATCCGGACGACATGGCCGAACTGGAGGGCCTGCCGGGCGGCGACGCCGTCGCCGCCAATCAGGTGCTCTACAACCTCACCCGTCGCGGCATCGAGTTCGACCTCCTCCCCGGCTGCCGCGAGCGCGGCATTGCCGTCATGGCGTATTCCCCGATCGAGCAGGGCCGCATGCTCCGCCATCCGGCTCTTGCGAAGGTCGCCGCCCGGCATGGCGCCACGCCGGCCCAGGTCGGGCTCGCCTGGGTGCTGCGGCAGGATGGCGTCATGGCGATCCCGAAGGCCGGCCGACCAGAGCACGTCCGCGAGAACCGGGCCGCGCTCGACCTCCGGCTCACGGCCGACGATCTCGCGGAACTCGACCGCGCCTTTCCGCCGCCAGCGCGCCCGCAGCCGCTCGAGATGCTATAGGGCCGCAATGGCCTGCCCCACCGAGGTCTGAAACACGTAATGGAAGTGCTTGTCATCGGCGCAGGCGTCGTGGGCCTCGCCTGCGCGCGGGCGCTCGCCCGCAGCGGCCACTCGGTCATCGTGGCCGAGAAGGAGAGCGCGATCGGCTGCGGCGTCTCCTCGCGCAACAGCGAGGTCATCCATGCCGGGCTCTACTACCCGACGGACTCGCTGCGGGCGCGGCACTGCGTGAAGGGACGCGAACTCCTCTACGATTACTGCGCGAGCCACGGCGTGGCCGCGAAGCGCTGCGGCAAGCTCGTCGTGGCCACGACGGAGCTCGAAGTCCCCAAGATCGAAGGCATCTTCCAGCAGGGCCAGCGGAACGGCGTCGAGGGGCTGTCGATGATCGATGGGGGCCGGGCAAAGGCGCTCGAGCCGAACCTGTCCTGCCTCGCCGCCCTGCACTCGGAGGAGACCGGTATCGTCGACAGCCACGGCTTCATGCTGGCGCTGCAGGGCGATATCGAGGACGCGTCCGGCAACCTGGCGCTCAACGCCGAGATCGAGAGCCTCACGCATACGGCGCTGGGCTGGAACGTGCGCTATGGCGGCGCGGATAGCGGCACCCTGACGGTCGACGCTGTGGTAATCGCGGCCGGGCTCGGAGCGCAGGCGCTCGCGGGCGCGACCGAGGGCTACCCGCAGGACCGCATTCCGCCGCTCGTCTATGCGAAGGGCAACTATTTCGGCTGTCTGGGCAAGCCGGCCTTCACGCGGCTGATCTACCCGGCACCGGTCGATGGCGGGCTCGGAACCCACCTCACCATCGACCTCGCCGGCCGGATGCGGTTCGGGCCGGATGTCGAGTGGGTCGACCAGCTCGACTACGAGGTCGATCCGGCCCGTTCCGAATCCTTCTACGCCTCCATCCGCCGCTATTGGCCCGGCCTCCCCGACGAGGCGCTGGTTCCCGATTATTCGGGCATCCGGCCGAAGCTGACCGGCCCGGGTGAGAAGCCCGCCGATTTCATGATCGAGGGGCCCGAGGAGCACGGGCTGAAACGCCTCGTCGCGCTCTTCGGGATCGAGAGCCCCGGCCTCACCTCGGCGCTCTCGATCGGGATCGAGGTCTGCGAGCGCATCGGCGAGTGACGCTCAGCGCGGCGGGAGGAAACGCCCCGCCAGCATGCGGATGACCTGCGGACCCATGTAGATGGGGAACTGCGCGAGCGCGAAGAACAGGAAGGTCGTCTCGGGAGCGCTGGCTCCGAGCGCCGCCACGATCAGCCCGAGATTGCGCTGCCCGGTCGCATAGCCGAACACGACCCGCTGCGATGCCGGGACCGACCGGAGGACCAGCCAGGCCAGGCCGTAGCCCGTCACCGAGAGCGAGGCGGCGAGGGCCAGGAAACCCGCCACCCGCGCCGGATTGCTCACGACGGCCGCCAGTACCCCGTCCATGGCGGCGATCGCGAACAGGCCGTACATCAGCACGCCGATGCCATCGAGGCTGCGGCTGTTCTCCTGGATCCAGCTGGCGCCGAGCAACCGCCGGAGCACGATCCCGGCCACCAGCGCGCCGCCCACCATCACGACGAGGCGCGTGACCAGGACCGTGAGGTCGAGCGGGACCGAGCCGCCCGCGACGAGGTCGGCGATGACGGGCGACAGCACCGGCGCCGCGATGGTGGTGAGGAGAACCGTCGCCAGGATCAGGGCCGGTTCGACGCCGAGCAGCATCGCGACCGCCGGCGAGGACATGATGGGCGGCGCGGCCGCGTAGATCGCAAGCCCGAGCGCCAGGCCGGGATCGATGAGGCCGGGCCCCAGCAGCGCCTTCGCGGCGAGTGCCACGAGGGCGGGCACGAGCAGCACGCAGAGGATGCACAGGATCAGCTTGCGCGGCGCGCGGAGCACCGCCAGGAACGCCGGCCCGTTCAGCCGCATGAAGCTCGTGAGCAGGAAGACGAAGATCGTCACCGCCAGGAACGGGCGCGCAGCCGATGCCAGCCAGGGCAGCGACAGCCCGAAGAAGAGGCTCACCACGAAGCCCTGGGTGCCGTAGCGCCCGATGAGGGCGAGCCACTGGAGGATGCGCTTCATCGGGCGGAGCCATGCCGCTCCGCGCCCCGAAGGCAAGCGGCCGGGCTGCATCAACCCGGCGAAATCTGGCTGGCGGCCGGGTCGGGGCCTGCGGCGCTACTCTAGCGGGTGGGAAGCCGCGTCACGGTGCGGACGAGCTCGGACGCGACATTGGCGTTGCTGACCAGGCGCCCGAGATCGACGTGGACCTTTCCGATCCCTTCCTTCGTCTTCACCAGTTCGCCTTGGCTTCCAGCCGCGAGTTCCCGAAGCTCCACGAGCATGCTCGTGAGCACGACAAGGCGATTGTAGATCCCCAGCGCCACGCAGAAGAGCGCGGTGCCGATGATCGCCAACACCAGAAGCGCGACGGTAACGACGGACATTGCCCTGTGAGGATGCCCGCCCGAAGGACGTTCGGCAAGTGAATCCTGCGGGATTCCGCGGCGTCGGCCTCCCGGCGCGATCAGAACAGCAGAGGATCGTCGGACGGGTCCGTCTCGCCGCCCGAGGGCTGCAACGAGAGGCGTCGCGCGAGCCCGGAGAGGCTGATCGTCGCGGCCGCAAGCGCCGGCGTGACGGTCCAGTCCTCTGCAACCTGGGCGGAGAGGCTCTCCACAAAGGCCGCGAGGGCGCCGAGGTGCTGCGCGATCAGGTCGAGGTCCTGGACGGCGACGAGGTCTGCGCTCGTCAGATCCGCCGAGGCCAGCACGCGCGAGAGCGCCTCCTGGACACCTTCGCTCCGTTGCGCGAGGTCCGCGACCTCCCCCTGAAGAGCGCCCAGGACTTGGGCCAGGCTCGCCTGCTCAGACGGCATGTTCGATCCCCGCCGGGCGATCAGAAGAGTTCGACATCGGAGCCGCCGGCTCTCGCCGAGCCGGCGGGGTCGAGTGTCGGGAGGATCGCCGCCGGATCGAGCTTGTCGACGAAGAGCTGCCGGACGCGACCGGTGGCGGGCCAGAACTGCACGCGCCGGGCCTTGCTCCCCCGCAGGCTCCCGCCCATCGCGATCAGCTCTTCCCGCCTGACGAAGGCCTCGGCGAAATCGGCGTTCTGGGAGCCGATGTCGGTGAGGCGGTCGAATAGTCGCGCCCCGCCGAACAGCCAGACATGCAGGCGTTCGCGCCGGCCGCCGAGCTTCAGGATGCCGTTGATGAGCAGCTCCATCGCGTTGACGCCATAGCGGACATGCGCGCTGGCGGGCCCATCCGCCTCCGGCAGGAGGAAGTGGTTCATGCCTCCGACGCCGGCGACGGGGTCGTGGATGCAGGCGGCGACGCAGGATCCCAGGAGCGTCGTCAGCACGACGTCCGGGTCGGGGCTGACCTCGTACTCGCCCTGCACGATATGCAGGCGCCGGGTCTTCCTGGCCTCGATCCTGTCACTCTCTGGGGCTTCGCGTCGAGCAATTCCGGTCACGAAAGCTTTCCGAACACCGCCTCGATCCGTTCGCGTAGTCCGGCGAGGGTGAACGGCTTCACCACGTAATTGTTGACGCCATATTCCTTGGCCTGCTTCAGCAGCTCGATATCCGCTCTTCCGGTCAGCATGATGAACGCGATCTTGCTGGTCGGCGGGTGAACCCGCAGGGAGCGCAGGAGACCGATCCCGTCGAGGTTCGGCATGTTGAAGTCGGATATGACGAGGTTCACCGGGCGCGTGATGACGCCCTTCAGGCACTCCTCCCCGTCCCGCGCTTCACGGATATCGACGAACCCGATCTGCTCGAGGCTGGTCCGGATGAGTGTTCTCATCGATGCCTGATCGTCGGCGATCATGACGCTGATCTGCTTGGCGGCGGGCATCAGACCCTCTCATCCATCACGTGATTGCAAAGCCGGAGAACCTCGCCGGCGATCCTCGAAAGAGGCAGCTGCTTTTCCACGGCCCCGACTTCCTGCGCGACGCGGGGCATGCCGTAGACGACCGACGTCGCCTCATCCTGGCCGATCGTCGATGCGCCCCCTCGCCGCATCGCCAGGAGTCCCCGTGCGCCGTCGCGGCCCATCCCGGTCAGGATGACGCCGACGCCCTCGGCGCCGACCGCCGCTGAAACCGACTCGAACAGGCGATCGACGGAGGGACGGTGCCCGCTGACGAGATCGCCGTCGCGCAGCCGGCAGCGGAGCGAGGTCAGGCCCGATATCTCGAGATGCGCACCGCCGCCGGGCGCCAGGTAGACATGGCCGGGCAGGAGCGGCGCGCCCTCCTTCGCCTCGGTCACCTTGGCGGCGCTGAAGCGATCGAGCCGCTGGGCGAAGCTGGCCGTGAAGCTGGCGGGCATGTGCTGCGTGATCACGGTCGGCGGGCAATTTGCCGGAAACCGCGAGACGATGGTCAGCAGAGCCTCGACGCCTCCCGTGGAGGACCCGATCGCGACGACGCGCCCGTTCGGCTCGAATGTCTGGCCGGGCGGAGACGGCGACCGGCCCGCGAGATTCGCCTGGCGCGGCCGCGAGCGCTTGGCGGCCTTCACCTTCGCGGGAAGCTCCGCGAATGCCTCGGCGGCCGATACCCCGCCAGCCGGCTTGCCGACGCAATCGAAGGCCCCGAGCTCGAGCGCCCGGATGCTCGATTCCGCGCCATGCTGCGTCAGGGTCGAGATCATGATCACGGGCATGGGCCGCAGGCGCATGATCTTCTCGAGGAAATCGAGGCCGTTCATGTTCGGCATCTCGATGTCGAGCGTGACCACGTCCGGATTGAGGGCCTTGATGGCTTCGCGCGCCTGCAGGGGATCGCCGGCGGTCCCCACCACCTCGATCTCCGGATCGCTCTGGAGCACCGCCGACACGATGCTCCGCATCGTCAGCGAATCATCGACGACGAGAACGGTTGTCTTCGTCACGCGGGGGCTCCGGCGAGGGCGTAGGCGGTAAGCCCATCGCTCCGGAACGCCCCGTCGGTCACGCGCTCCGAATGTCCGACATAGAGGCGTCCGCCGGGCTGCATGGTGGAGCGGAAGCGCCCCCACATCCGGTGCTGCGTCTCCTCGTCGAAGTAGATGACGACGTTCCGGCAGAAGATCACGTCGAAGCGTCCCTTCATCGGCCAGGGGCCGACCAGGTTAAGCTCGCGAAACGCCACGAGCGCCCGCATCGCGTCCCCCACCTCCAGCGCTCCGGCGTCCCGCGGCACCATCCAGCGCTGAGCGAGTTCCGCGGGAATCGGCGCGACCTCCGTCCGCGGGTAGATGCCGCGCCGTCCCGCGATGATGACGTTCGGGTCGATGTCGGAGGCGAGGATCTTCACGTCGTGCTCGGGCGCGTCCGGCATCATCCCCAGGAGCGTCAGCGCGATCGAATAGGGCTCCTGACCCGTCGAGCAGCCGGCGGACCAGATCCGCACCCGGCCACCCTGCCGCAGGCGCGAGACGAGGCCCGGCAGGACCTTTCGCCCGAGATCGTCGAAGTGGTGCGGTTCGCGGAAGAAGCGCGTGACGTTCGTGGTCAGCGCAGCGAGCATGTTGCGCCGCTCGCCCGCACCCTCCGCATTGGACACGAGTTCGCAATAGGCCCGGAAGCTCTCCAGGCCGAGCGCCCGCAGCCGCTTCGCGAGGCGGGAATAGACCAGCGTCGCCTTGCTCTCCGGCAGCGCGAGCCCGGCATCCGCGTAGAGCATCGCGGCGATCTGCCGGAAATCCCGCTCGGTGAAGGGGAATTCACCGCCCGCGATGGAGCTCCCGGCCTGCCGCACCGACAAGGTCGACATTGCTTCAGGCGGCCTTGGCCTGTTCGGGGAGCATGCGATCGAGCGAGACCAGGCTGATCAGTCGCCCGTCTACCGGCAGGAGGCCTTTCACGAACGCACCGGCGGGGTCGTAGGCGACGTCGGGCGTTGGCTGCAGCGCATCCTCGGACACCGTCAGGATGTCGGACACGGCATCGACCAGGAGCCCGACCAGCTGCTCGCCGATTCGGGACACGATGATGACGTGGCGGGCGGTCGGGTCGGTCGTCTCCAGGCCGAGCCGCGCGGCGAGGTCCACGACGGGAAGGACGGCCCCCCGCAGGTTGATCACGCCACGCACGAAGCCCGGCGAGTGGGGCAGCGGCGTCGCGGGGGTCCAGCCCCGGATCTCGCGCACGGCCTGGATGTCGATGCAGAATTCCTGGGCGCCGATGCGGAAGGCAATCAGTTCCTTCCGGTCGGCCCCTTGCACGTTGCTTTCGGTATTCATGGATCAGCCTGCTGCGAGGAGGCGGGTTTCTGTGATCGCGGCGGCGTCGCAGGACGGGCCGGCGATGACGGCGTCGACATCGAGGATCAGGGCGACGCGGCCATCCCCGAGGATCGTCGCCGCCGCGATCCCGGCGACGCGCTGGTAGTTCGCCTCGAGACTCTTGATGACCACCTGCCGCTGGCCCAGGATCTGATCGACGAGGAGAGCGGCGCTCCGCCCATCCTCGCCCTCCACGAGGAGCGCGACGCCCTCCGTGGGCTCGATCGGCGTGGGCCGGTAGCCGAGCCGATGCCCGATATCGAGGATCGGCACGTAGCGGCCGCGTATCAGGAGAAGCGGGACGCTTCCCGCCAGATTGCGCACGGCGGCAGCCTTGGGCTGCAGCGTCTCCATGACGGCGGTGATCGGCAGCACGAAGGTCTGGCCGCCGACCGACACCACCATGCCGTCGAGCACGGCCAGCGTAAGCGGCAGGCTCAGCGTGAAGGTCGAGCCCTGGCCCGGTCGGGACGCGATGCTGATGCGACCGCCCAGTGCCTGGATCGAGCGCCGGACCACGTCCATCCCGACACCCCGGCCGGAGATGTCGGACACCGTCTCGGCCGTCGAGAAGCCCGGCATGAAGATGAGGTTGTCCGTCTCTTCGTCGCTCAAGCTCGCGTCGGGTGGAATAAGGCCCTTGCCGACCGCGATCTCCCGCACGCGCCTGCGGTTGATCCCGCCGCCGTCATCGGAGACCTCGATGACGATGCGGCCGCTGCGATGCAGGGCCGAGAGGCGGACGACGCCCTCCGCCGGCTTTCCGGCCTCGCGCCTCCGCTCGGGCGATTCGAGCCCGTGGTCGATCGCGTTGCGGATCATGTGAGTGATCGGGTCCGTGAGGCGCTCGATGACCGTCTTGTCGACCTCCGTGCCCTCGCCCTCCACGACGAGGCGGACCTGCTTGCCGGTCGCGCTGGCGACCTCGCGCACGAGGCGGGGCATGCGCTGGAAGACGGATTTCACGGGCTGCGCCCGGATCGCCATGACGCTGTCCTGGATCTCGCGCGTCAGGAGTTCGAGGTCGTCGAGGCCGACCACGATCCCGGACGAGCGGGCGACTCCGCTCTCGAGCACGCGCTGCGCCAGCATCGCCTGATTGATAACGAGTTCGCCCACGAGGTCGATGAGGCGGTCGACGCGGTCCAGGTCGACGCGGATCGTCGGCGAGGCTGCCGGAACGGGCTGCACCTCCTCCTTCCTGGCCTGAGGCTCGGCCGCGCGCGCCGGGTGCTCCTTCAGGGGGATCACCTCGGCGACCGGCTGCTCCGATGCGTCCCGGGCGGCTTCCGGGGTAGCGGTGGCGACCTGGGTCACCCCGCCCGTGGCGCGCGCGATCAGCGCCTTGATGTCGAGCTCATCGAGGGGCACAGCCGCCGTCGCGGGCTCGACCGGGACCGGCGCGATACCGGCGAAGGCCGTCTCGTCCGGATTGTCGATGGCCAGTTCGCAATCGCCCTCGACGAAGTCGAAGACCTCTCGGATGGCTGCCTCGTCGGCCGTGGCCACCCTGGCAGTCCATCGGAAATAGGCCGCCTCGGGCTCCAGCGCGTCGAGGAGCGGGAGTGTGCTTGCATCCAGCTCGATCGCCGTCCTGCCGAGCGACGCGAGTTCGCGCAGCAGCACGGCCGGCTCGTTCGCCTTGGCGTAGAGTGCGCTCGTGGGCTTGAAGGTGACGATCCGGCTCTCGGCAGGCGCGACCACTCCCTCGAGCGGTGCCGGCTCGCTCTCGGGCAGGTCGATCGCCACGACGATCGGCGCGAAGTCGAGATCCAGGAACTCGTCCCCGGCCGAGGCGTCCTGCTCCGTCCCGGTGAGTTCACCGAGCTCGGCCATCAGGGCCTGGGCGCGAGCCTCGTCCATCGCGGTGCCGTCGCGCGTGGCCCGCACGAGGTCGGCGAGCACGTCGGAGGCGCGCAGCATCACGTCCAGGATCGGGCCATCGGGTGCCAGCCGGCCGGCTCGCATCTCGTCGAGGACCGTCTCGAAGACGTGGGCGAAGCGGACGAGGTCGGTCAGGCTGAAGGCACCGGCGCCGCCCTTGATCGAGTGCACGGCGCGAAAGACGGCGTTCACCGTCTCGGAATCGCACTCGCCCTCCTTCATGGCGAGAAGGCCGACCTCGAGTTCGGCGAGCTGCTCCTCGCATTCCTGGAAGAATGTGACCTTGATGGAAGCGAGGGGATCCACGTGACGCGCCCTTCTGGGACTGTGGTCGATCAGGCCGCGACGCGGCGGATCGCGCTGACGAGTTTCTCGGGATTGAAGGGCTTCACGATCCAGCCGGTGGCGCCCGCCTCCCGCGCCCGTTCCTTCTTGGCCGCATCGCTCTCGGTGGTGAGGACCAGGATGGGCGTCGCCCGATGCTTGTCGTCGCGCCGCACGCTCTCGATCACCCCGAACCCGTCCATGCGCGGCATGTTGATGTCCGTGATGATCACGTCGGGCTTCTCGGCCCCGAGCATTTCCAGCCCGTGCACGCCGTCCACCGCCTGGACGACGCGGTAGCCGGCATCCGTGAGGGCCAGCATCAGCATGTCCCGCATCGTGCGGGAATCATCGATCGTCAGGATGGTCTTGCTCACCGCACGCACTCCCGGGAGATGGAGAAGAGGAGGAACGACGCGCCGAGCGTCTCCAGGCCCTCTTCGAAAGCCGGGGAGGTCCCGCCCAGCGAGAAGGGCACCCCGTCCGACGTCCAGGTCGAATGGGCGGACATGATGACCTGGAGGCAGAGCGCCCCGACGCGGTCCACATCCGTCGCATCCACGCAGACCGCCTTGCCGCGCAGGGCGCCGAATTCCTCCTTCAGCGGCGCTGCGGCCGTGAGATCGAGGACGGGCCGCAGCTTCAGCGTCGCTGCCTGTGTCTCTAGTGCCGGCTGCATCCCGCGCTCCTCAGAACTCTTCCCAGCCGTCTTCCGTCGGCTGCGGCTTGCGCACCGCCGCGAAGCAGCGCCCGCTCACCCTGAGAGGTCGGGCGCTGCGCCCAGCCGGACCCGGGTGCTCCGGCAACCGGTTGCGCGACGGTGGCGGCATTCTGCTGCGCAACCCGATCCATCTGATTAACGGCCCCGGAGGCGTAGACGAGATTTCCTAAAACTTCTCTGCCGCGGGCCGCCCTGCGCCCCGCCGGGCGATCGTCCGAAGCTTCCCCAAAATCGAGGCGAGAGCTCTTGCCGGGGTAGAAGAGGACCTTGCGATTCCCGTTGGAGGAGCGAACCTCCGCTCTCGCGCCGGATGCGGGCTGGGCACACGGCCGAAGGCTCATAGCGGGAGCCCGCGGCGCAAGCATTCGTTAACCTCCCGGAAACCATAATCAGTCCTACACGGAGCATGACCGCGGCCTTCAGGCCGGCCGGTTTTCCAGGGGGTCTCCGCGACGCGGGCGACACGTCCGACGGATCGGAACGACGGATGGCGAACCCGACAATTCTCGAACCCGGGCAGGGCGGCGAAGCCGAACAGGACGCGCCGTTCAACCAGGCGTCGATCGACGATTTTCTCGGGCTTGGCGGCTTCGGCGGCCCCGTCCAGAGCCCGTCCGGCATCGACGCCCTCGTCCACGCGCCGACCGTCCCCTACGAGCGCATCCCCATGCTGGAGGCGGTCTTCGACCGCCTCGTGAAGCTGCTGCGGATCTCGGCCCGCAAGATCACGTCCGACCTCGTCGAGGTGCAGCTCGACCGGATCACCTCGGTGCGGTTCGGCCAGTACCTCGACTCGATCGCGCTTCCCTCCCTCATCGGCGTCGTGAAGGCCCAGCCCTGGAACAATTTCGGGCTGATCACGGTGGATTCGAGCCTGGTCTATGCGCTGATCGACGTCGTCTTCGGCGGCAGCGCGAACCTCTCCCCGCCGATCGTCGAGGGCCGGTCCTTCTCGTCCATCGAGATGAACATGCTGCGACGCTTCGTCGAAGCGGTCCTTGGCGACACGCGCGAGGCGTTCAGCTCGATATCGCCGGTGGAGTTCGTGCTCGACCATTTCGAGACGAACCCGCGCTTCGCCTCGATCACGCAGCCGCAGAACATCATCGCGCTCGCCACCTTCAAGGTCGAGCTCGGAACCCTCCAGGGGTTCTTCGACATCGTCCTGCCCTTCGTCACGCTGGAGCCGATCCGCGAGGCCCTGAGCCTCTCCTATGTCGGCGACCGGCTCGGCCAGGACGACGTCTGGCAACAGCACCTCGTGACGGAGGTCAGCCGCTCGGAGGTGAAGCTGACGGCGGTGCTGCACGAGCAGATGCTGCCGCTCGGACGCGTGCTCAACCTCGCGATCGGCGACACGCTGATGTTCGACATCGGGCCGGACCATCTCGTACAGCTCCGCTGTGCGGACGTGCTGCTCACCCGGGGGCGCATGGGCCGCGCCGGGAGCCACGTGGCCGTGAAGATCGGCCAGACCGTCGCGAAACCGCATTACGAGCACGAACCCCCGGCCTGAACGCCTGACCCATGTCGACGATGATGGATGCCAAGGGCCGGGACGACCTGAGCGGCGCACGCAAGGCGGCGACGATCATGCTGATGCTCGGGGAGGAGCGCAGCGCGCCGATCTGGGAGCACCTCGACGAGGAGGAGGTGAAGAGGCTCTCGCTCGCCATGGCCGAACTCGGCACCGTGCCGCGATCGAGCATCGAGGCAATCGCGGAGGAATTCGCGCAGAACCTTTCCGAACAGGACAGGATCGTCGGCAACTACGATCGGACGGAGGCCTTCCTGCGCGGCGTCCTGCCGAAGGAGAAGGCCGACGTCATCATGGACGAGATCCGCGGCCAGGCGAGCCGCAACGTCTGGCACAAGCTGTCCAGCGTCGACGTCTCCCTGCTGTCGGCCTACCTCAAGGGCGAGCACCCGCAGACGGTCGCCCTGATCCTGTCCCGGCTGCCGGCCGAGATCTCGGCCAAGACCCTCGCGCTCCTGGACGAGTCCTTCGCGACCGAGATCCTCAACCGCATGCTGACGCTCAACAACGTCCAGCGCGAGGCGCTGGAGAGCGTCGAGCAGGTGCTCCACGCCGAATTCCTGTCCGGGCTCTCGCGCACGCAGCGGCGCGACTCGCACGAGGCGATCGCGGAGGTCTTCAACAACCTCGACCGGCAGAGCGAGCGGCGGCTGATGATCGCGCTCGAGCGGACGAACGAGGCTGCCGCGACGCGCATCAAGGAGCTGATGTTCACCTTCGAGGACCTGACCAATCTTGGACCGGCCGCGATCCAGACCCTGCTCCGCACCCTCGACAAGGGGCTGCTCGCCCGCGCCCTGAAAGGCGCGAACGACAAGGCGCGCGAAGCCTTCACGACCAACATGTCGAGCCGGGCCGCGAAGCTGTTCATGGACGACCTCGAGGCGCTCGGCCCCATGCGCCTGCGCGATGTCGATCAGGCGCAGGCCACCGTCATCCAGATCGCCAAGGAACTGGAGGCCAGGGGCGAGATCATGATCGGCCGCAACCGGGACGACGAGTTCGTCTAGCGGCGCGCCGCAAAGCCGGCACCTCGACCTCCGAATTGAGTCGGCCGCATTCCAAGATGGCCGACAGTCGTCGCGGTGCGATCAGCACTCCGTGTGCAGATTGACCTTTAGTAACACGGCGCCTCGTGTTAGCTTTACTCGCCGCTCACTGGAATCCCCATGGACCCAGCGATCTTCGAGTCCACCTACCACGGCGTCTCGATAGATGACGCACGGCTAGGACTCCGGGGGCAAGTCGACATAACTCGATACGTCTCCGGGTGGCCGAGCGGCGGCATGGATGAATTCTATGCCGTTCTCAGCGTGCTCGCCCGCAAGCTGAAGCTGTCCGGGCCCAATCAGGTACCGGCCGAGTTCAGGCTCGCGGGGGATTCCCGGATCGATCCGGACGAATACTTCTATCGGCACTCGCTCCGGCGAGCCTATGAGTGCCGGGCCTCGCCCGACGAGATTCGGGACGCGATCCGCCTCGCCTTCTTCGCGGGCAGGTTCAAGTTCCCGGTGACGGCCCAGGCCTACGCCAAGACCTGGTTCGGGACGGACTGCAACGCTTTTGTCGGCAATTATTGCGGGATCTCGCCCTCCACCTCGATCGCCGCATATGCGCGCGGCTACCCGAACGGGGCCATGCAGGGCGCGACACCCGACCTCTATACGAGCCGAGGGCTGCTGCCCGTGCCGCCCGTCGAGAACCTGGACGACATCAAGGCGGGGACGATCCTGGCCACTTTCGGGGCACCCGACACGAGGGGCAATCGCTGGCGCCACATCGCCCTCGTCCAGGAATTCACCCCGACGATCGGCGTCGGCGGCGCCCGCACGGGGGGAACGCTGATCATCGCCGAATGGGGCAGGCCGGGCGGGACCGACCTCCACGTCACCAAGCCCGCCAAGGTGCAGGTGAAGGAGTTCAAGTGCCCGGAACTCCCGGGCCGGCCCTGCCTCGCCTTCGACGGCACCGATCCTGGCGGCAATGCCGCCAAGCGCATCTTCATGAACGGGTCGCGTTTCGACGAATTCTCCACCCGGGGCTTCCAGATCTATAACGGCACGGGTTCGCCGACCTACAATACGTGACTGGGCGAGAAGCCCGTCGGCGACGTTGAGCGAGATTGCCAGGGCCGCGCTTTGACACCGGCGCCGGCACGTGGGACGGCGCGGGGCGCTTCGGACCGCCCGCATGCCCCGCCCCGTTCTAGAATTCTGGTACGAGTTCGCCTCCACCTACTCGTATCTCGCCGCCATGCGCATCGAGCGCGAGGCGGAGCGGGCTGGGGTGGAGATCGCCTGGCGCCCCTTCCTGCTCGGACCGATCTTCGCCGCCCAGGGCTGGACCACCTCGCCCTTCAACCTCTACCCGGCGAAGGGCCGCTACATGTGGCGCGACATGGAGCGCGAGGCGGCCGCCCTCGGCCTGCCCTGCCGCCGGCCCGACCCGTTCCCGCAGAACTCGCTCCTGCCCGCCCGCATCGCGCTTCTCGGGCTTCGGCAGGCGGGGTGGGGTCCTGCCTTCACGAAGGCGGTGTTCTTCGCCCAGTTCGGCGAAGGGCGCTCGATCTCCGATCCCGACATCATGGCCACGCTGCTGCTGGACCTCGCGCTCGACCCGCGCGCCGTGATCGCGGCCGCCCAAGCGGAGGAGAACAAGGCGCTGCTGCGGGCGCAGTGCGACGCGGCCAGGGCGCTCGGAATATTCGGCGCACCGACCTTCATCACGCCTGACGGCGAGATCTTTTGGGGTAACGACCGCCTTGATCGGGCCCTCGCCTGGGCAACAAGGGCCGGACGCCCGGGCTAGAGGGCGAAACAACTTGTCGCTGCGGGGCCGATCGATTAAATGAGCACCGTTCCGACGAGACGATGATGAAGGATGCCGTGCGGGTGCGCTCGCGACGGGTCCCTCCCGCCAGCCCGCCGGATACCGATCTCGCCCGTCGACGACGCGCCGGCCTGCCTTCGGGCAGTGGGTCCTGCCAGACACCTCAGAGGGGTGCGCGGGACCAAGTCGACAGGCAGACCGTATGCAACACGAACCGCCGGCGCCGCCCTTCAGGGCACCAGGAGACTGAATGTCAGCAGCTTTGCAAACCGCCCGCGAAGATTTCGCGGCCATGCTCGCGGAATCCTTCGAGAAGTCCGAGGTCCAGGAGGGCTCGGTCGTCAAGGGGAAGGTCGTCGCGATCGAGAAGGACGTCGCCGTCATCGACGTCGGCGCGAAGACGGAAGGGCGCGTTGCCCTCAAGGAATTCACGGGACCCGGCCGGGGCGACACGCCGATCAAGGTCGGCGACGAGGTCGAGGTCTATCTCGAGCGTGTCGAGAACGCGCTCGGCGAGGCCGTCATCAGCCGTGACAAGGCCCGCCGCGAAGAGAGCTGGGTGAAGCTCGAGAAGGCCTTCGAGGCCAACGAGCGCGTCAACGGCGTGATCTTCAACCAGGTGAAGGGCGGCTACACGGTCGACCTCGACGGCGCCGTGGCGTTCCTGCCGCGCTCCCAGGTCGACATCCGCCCGGTCCGCGACGTTTCGCCCCTGATGGGCACGCCGCAGCCCTTCATGATCCTGAAGATGGATCGCCGCCGCGGCAACATCGTCGTGTCGCGCCGCACGGTCCTCGAGGAGAGCCGCGCCGAGCAGCGTTCCGAGCTCGTGGCCAACCTCGAAGAGGGTCAGGTCATCGACGGCGTGGTGAAGAACATCACCGAGTACGGCGCCTTCGTGGATCTCGGCGGCATCGACGGCCTGCTGCACGTCACCGACATGGCATGGAGGCGCGTCAATCACCCGAGCGAGGTCGTGAATATCGGCCAGACCGTGAAGGTGAAGATCATCAAGATCAACCACGAGACGCACCGCATCTCGCTGGGCATCAAGCAGCTCCTCGCCGATCCGTGGGAGGGCATCGCCGCCCGCTACCCGGTCGGGGCGAAGCTCAAGGGCCGCGTCACCAACATCACCGATTACGGCGCCTTCGTGGAGCTGGAGCCGGGGATCGAGGGCCTGATCCACGTCTCCGAGATGTCCTGGACGAAGAAGAACGTCCACCCGGGCAAGATCGTCTCCACCTCCCAGGAGGTCGAGGTGGTCATCATCGAGGTCGATCAGGTCAAGCGGCGCATCTCGCTCGGCCTGAAGCAGGCCCTGCAGAACCCGTGGGAGGCCTTTGCCGAGCAGCACCCGGTCGGGTCGGTCGTCGAAGGCGAGGTCAAGAACAAGACCGAGTTCGGCCTGTTCATCGGCCTCGAGAACGACGTCGACGGCATGGTCCACCTGTCGGATCTCGACTGGA
The DNA here is from genome assembly GCF_049446235.1 of Enterovirga sp. CN4-39. Lineage (NCBI taxonomy): Bacteria > Pseudomonadati > Pseudomonadota > Alphaproteobacteria > Hyphomicrobiales > Methylobacteriaceae > Enterovirga > Enterovirga sp. CN4-39. The sequence continues at coordinate 184,857 of NZ_JBMSEF010000008.1, forward strand.
ACCGTCCCGGCGAGCAGGTCATCGACGAGTTCAAGAAGGGTGACGTGGTGCGTGCCCAGGTTCTCGACGTCGACGTCGAGAAGGAGCGCATCTCGCTCGGCATCAAGCAGATGGCTGGCGATCCCTTCGCGGATGCCGGCGAGCTGAAGAAGGGCCAGGTCGTCACCTGCGAAGTGGTCGACGTGAAGGATTCCGGCATCGAGGTGAAGATCGTCGACACCGACATGCAGACCTTCATCCGCCGGGCCGAGCTCGCGCGCGACCGCGGCGACCAGCGCCCCGAGCGCTTCGCCAAGGGCGAGAAGGTCGATGCCCGCGTGACCATGTTCGACCGGAAGGCGCGCCGCGTCACCCTGTCGATCAAGGCGCTCGAGATGGCCGAGGAGAAGGAAGCGATGGAGAAGTTCGGGTCTTCGGATTCCGGCGCCTCGCTCGGCGACATCCTCGGTGCGGCTCTGAAGAACCGCAAGTAAGCATCCTCTCCGGGGTCCGCCCCGGAGAACGTCTCAGGCCCGCGCGGAGCGATCCGCGCGGGCTTTTTCATTCCGCGGCCTTGAGAGCTCCGGAGGGCACCGTCCGGGCGCGGACGTCCGCAGCGCGGCGGGTCTCCGGCAGGAACAGCTTTGCCACCGCGAGGCCGAAGGCCGAGACGCAGGCGAGGAACACGAACGCCGCGCTGTAGCTGGCCCGGGTGACGATGAAGCCCGCCACCGTGGTCGAGAGCGCCGCTCCGATCCCTTGGGCCGTCGCGATGGCCCCTTGCGCGATGTTGAAGCGTCCCGTGCCGCGCATCAGGTCCGCCACGACCAGCGGGAAGAGCGCGCCGAAGATGCCCGCCCCGACGCCGTCCAGGAGCTGTACGCCAACGAGCCAGAACGGATTGTCCGAGACGGGATAGAGCAGCCCGCGCAGCGTGAGCACCGCGAGGCCCGTCAGGAAGATCGGCTTGCGGCCCACCCGGTCCGCAAACCGTCCAACGAGAACCGCCACGGGAACCATCACCAGCTGCGCGGCGACGATGCAGGACGCCATGAGGGTCGTGCCGAGATTCCTGTCCTGCAGCGCGAGCTTCTGGCCCACGAGCGGCAGCATCGCGGCATTGGCGAAGTGGAACAGCGTCGTGGAGAGCGCGAAGACCAGCAGCGGCGGGCAGGTCACGAGCACCGAGATGCCCGACGGCTGATGTTCGACCTGCCCGCTGCCCTCTTCGAGACCGCGCGCCATGTCGTGGTCGATGCGGTCGCCTGGCACGAAGGGCGTGGCCGCGAGGCTCAGGGCCGTCATGGCGGCCATGAGCCAGAAGACGGCGATCGGCCCAGCAAACCAGGCCGCGCCCGCCGCGATCGCGGCCGCGACCGCATTGCCGGCGTGGTTGAAGGCCTCGTTCCGACCGACGCGACGGGGGAATGCCTTCGGGCCGACGATGCCGAGCGTCACGGCCGCGACGGCTGGCGGAAAGATCGCGCCGGCGGCTCCACTGACCGCCTGAAGGGAGGCGACGCTCCAGAACGAGGGGGCGAACGGCAGCGCCACAGCGGCAAGCGTGATGGCGATTGCAGCCGCCGCAAGAATTCCCCGCTTCGCGCGGGAGCGGTCGATGAGAGCCCCCGCGGGCGTCTGGGCGAGGATCGTCGCCACCCCGGCGACCGACATGACGATGCCTATGGACGCGGCATCCCATTTCTCGACGGTCAGGAGATAAATCGCGAGGTACGGGCCGAGCCCGTCCCGCACGTCGGCAAGAAAGAAGTTGAGCGCGTCGAGCGAGAGACGGCACTGCAGGTCGGACTGGGACATGGCACCGTCCTCCGAACCGTACAGAACCTCCGTCCGGCGGAAGCGGGTTCCGCCAGTCACACCGGTGTGATCAGAGCGGTGCCTTGAACACGAAGAACGCGCCCGCCACGATGAGGGCGAAGCCGATCGCGTGATTGATGGTCAGCGCCTCCCGCAGGTAGAGCGCCGAGAAACCCGCGAAGACGACCAGCGTGATCACCTCCTGCATCACCTTGAGCTCGGCCGCGCTGTAGACCTGGTGGCCGATTCGGTTCGCCGGGACCGCGAGCCAGTATTCGAAGAAGGCGATCCCCCAGCTCGCGAAAACCACGATCCAGAGCGGGCGCTCGGTGAACTTGAGATGCCCGTACCAGGCAAAGGTCATGAAGACGTTCGACGCAAAGAGCAGGGCGATCGGGGCGATGTAGCGCAGCGTCATGGCGAGCCTTTCGGGACGATGCGCATTAACGGGCGGGAGGTTCCGGCGCGAGACCAAAGGCCACGCTTGCTTGCGGCCCGACGGAGGTCGGCGCTAGGTACAGGCCGAAACAAGGGACACGTCACATGGCATTCGATGCCGATATGATCGCGGACCGGAGGCGCCTGCGCCGCAAACTCTCCTTCTGGCGGGTGGCGGCCATCCTGGTGCTCGTCCTCGCGGTCGGAGCAGGCGCATTCGTCTGGAGCGGCCGGGCCGGCCTGCCCGGGACCGGGCAGCAGATCGCGCGCGTCTCGATCTCGGGGCTCATCACGGGCGACCAGCGCACGGCGGACCTGCTGAAGCGGGTCGGCGATTCCGCGGCCGTGCGCGGGGTGGTGATCTCCATCAACTCGCCGGGCGGAACCACGTCGGGCTCGGAGGAGCTGTTCCAGCGCATCCGCGAGCTGTCGGCCAAGAAGCCGACCGTGGCGTTCGTGGACGGGCTCGCGGCGTCGGGCGGCTACATCACGGCGATGGCGGCCGACCGGATCGTCGCCCGCGAGACCGCGCTCGTCGGCTCGATCGGCGTGCTGTTCCAGTATCCCGATTTCTCGAACCTCATGGGCAAGGTCGGCGTCTCTGTCGGGACGATCAAGTCGGCTCCGTTGAAGGCGGAACCGTCACCCTTCAGCCCTACGCCGCCGGAGGCGATCGCGGCGCTCCAGTCCGTGGTCAACGACACCTTCGCGTGGTTCAAGCACCTCGTTTCCGAGCGCCGGGGCATCGCGGGAGAGCAGCTCCAGTTCGTGTCCGACGGCCGCGTCTTCAGCGCCCGCCAGGGGCTTCCGCTCAAGCTCGTCGACCAGCTCGGCTCCGAGCGCGACGCGATCGCATGGCTCGAGCGCGAGAAGGGCGTCCCGGCCAGCCTCCCCGTCCGGGACTGGAAGCCGCGCGACACGTCGCGGTTCTCGTTCTGGTCGCTCGCGGCCTTCGGGGCCGACCTTGCAGGGTTCGAAGAGCTCGCCGCCTCGATTCGGTCGACGGCGTTCGGCGCAGTCAAGCTTGACGGTCTCCTGGCTGTTTGGCAGCCTCATTCGACCGACCGTTAAAGTCAGAGCTCGCGTACCCGTATGATCAAGTCCGAGCTCGTCCTGAAGATCGCGGAACAAAATCCGCATCTTTACCAGCGCGACATCGAAACGGTCGTCAGCGCTATACTCGACACCATTGCCGATGCGCTGGCACGTGGTGACCGGGTCGAGCTGCGCGGCTTCGGCGCCTTCTCGGTGAAGAAGCGCGACGCGCGCAGCGGCCGCAACCCGCGGACCGGAGCGACCGTCGCCGTGTGCGAAAAGAACATCCCGGTCTTCAAGACCGGAAAGGAAATGCGCAAGCGCCTCAACCTCTCGGCCCCGGGTGCCGAGAACGGCGACAGCACGGGGTAGGAGACGAATGCTGGGCTTTCTCAAGGCATTGATCCTCTTACCCATCGCGATCCTCGTGGTGCTGCTCGCGGTCGCGAATCGTGCGCCCGTGGTGCTGTCCTTCGACCCCTTCGCGAAGGGCCAGCCGGAACTGAGCATCACGCTGCCGCTCTTCGCCCTGATCCTCGCCTCCGTGGCGATCGGCGTGGTGCTGGGAGGGGTCGGCTCCTGGCTCGCCTCCGGCCGCCAACGGCGGGAGCGGCGGGTGTCCGCACGCGAGATCAACCGGCTGAAGGCGGAGGCCGACCGGCTGCGCGCGACCATCGTGCAGAGCCGCCCGGCCCTGCCGAGCTCCGGCGCGACCTACTGAACGACGCCCGGCGGGGAGCCTTCCGGCCGCGCGGTCGTTCTCGCCTCGTCTAGCTTTCACGAGGTGAGCATGCCGATCCATCCTGCCATCGAGCCGGGCCGCGTTGCCGTCGTCACGGGCGCGGCGAGCGGCATCGGCCTTGCGGCCGCGACGTCCTTCGCCGCGATGGGCATGAATGTCTGCCTCGCCGACATCGAGGGAGAGAATCTGGACGAGGCCCTTCGCGAGGTCCGTGCGGCTGCCGCGGGGCGCGGCGAGGTCCGGGCCATCCCGACCGATGTCGGCAGCATGCAGGACCTGCTGCACCTGAAGGCGCGAGCCGACGAGCTCGGCGATGTCGCCGTCCTGATGAACAATGCGGGTATCGAGCTCGGCGGCCGGTTCTTCAGCCCGCTCGGGACCTGGCGCCGGATCCTCGACGTGAATCTCTGGGGCGCCATCCAGGGCGTCCAGGTTTTCGTCCCGGACATGATGGCGAGCGAGCGGCCGGGCCTCGTCATCAACACCGGCTCGAAACAGGGCATCACGACGCCCCCCGGCAACACGCCCTACAACGTGTCGAAGGCCGGCCTGAAGGTGATGACGGAGGCGCTGGCCCACGAGCTCAGGAATGCTCCGGGGTGCCTCGTGACGGCGCATCTGCTCATTCCGGGCTTCGTCTTCACGGGCCTGACCCGTGCGCGCGGCGTGACCGAGAAGCCCGCCGAGGCCTGGACGCCGGAGCAGACGGTCGACTTCATGCTGGCGTCGATCGAGCGCGGCGACTTCTACATCCTCTGCCCGGACAACGACGTCACCCGGGAGATGGACGAGAAGCGAATGGCCTGGGCGGTGGGCGACATCATCGAGAACCGCCCCGCTCTCTCGCGCTGGGACGAGCATTACAAGGACGCGTTCGACGCTTATATGAGGGGGTGAGATCCGCGAGCAGGAGGCTCGCTTGAACGCACCGGAGACATATCGCTCGATCCTTCGACATCACGTCGCGAGCATCGAGGCCAAGTACCCGCTCAAGATCGTGGGGCTGCTGCCGTCCGGCACGCTTGGGCATTGGAGCGGCGAAGAGGATGCCGAGTTTCTAGCGGAGCGTGGCGATGGCCTATCCATTCTTGGCTTGAGCGGCGCGGAGGTTGATCTCGGAATTCTTCTCGGCAAGCCCGTCCGGATCGTACTCGTCAGCGAATTGCATGGCTCAGCAGCCGAAGAGATCCCGGCAAGAGCGTCGCCGCTTTGACGCGAACGGACCTCGAACGGCTTGCTGATGCGCGGGATCATGCGGGCGCGGCCATAGACCTCGTGGGGCACCGCGGATGGAAAGCCGTTTGGGCAGATCCCCTGACGAGGCAGGCGTTGATCCTCGACGTGATCGTCGTCGGCGAAGCTCTGGGGAAGGTGTCACCTGCGGTTCAAGGGCTCGCGCCTGAAATCCCTTGGCCGGCCATTCGCGGAATGCGAAATCGGCTTATCCATGAGTACTGGTTGCATGACGAGCATATCATCGCGAATGCCATCGCGAATGATTTCCCTTCGCTGATCTCGGCCGTCGGTGACCTCATTCGATTGATGCAGGACCCATCGTGATCAAGATCTGCGGCCTGTCCACGCCCGCGACGCTCGATGCCGCCATCGCGGCCGGGGCGGACATGGTGGGCTTCGTGCGCTTCCCGCGCTCGCCGCGCCATCTCGGGCTGGAGCGCGGGCGCGAACTCTCCGAGTTCGCCCGCGGGCGCGTGTCGCGCGTGCTGCTCGTCGTGGACCCCACCGATGCGGAGCTCGACGAGGCCATCGAGGCTCTCGCACCGGAGATCCTCCAGTTGCACGGCCGCGAGACGCCCGAGCGGGTGGCGGAGATCCGGGCGCGGACGGGCCGACCCGTCATGAAGGCGCTCGGGATCGCCGAAGCGGCGGATCTCGCGCGCGCCGCAGACTATGCCGGCGTGGTGGATCGGCTCATCCTCGACGCGAAGCCGCCGCGCGGGGCCGTCCTCCCGGGCGGCAACGGCCTGTCCTTCGACTGGTCGCTCCTTGACGGCCTTGACCCGCGGCTCGATGTCATGCTGTCCGGCGGGCTGGATCCGGCCAACGTTGCGGAGGCGATCGGGCAGACGCGCGTCAGGGCGGTGGACGTCTCGTCCGGCGTCGAGGCGCGCCCGGGCGAAAAGGATCCGGACAAGATCAGGGCCTTTATCGAGGCCGCACGGGCGGCTTTCGCCCAGCAGGACAGGACCGCATCGTGACAGCGCAACCCACCCCGAACAGCTTCCGGATCGGGCCGGACGAGCGCGGCATGTTCGGCAAGTTCGGCGGCCGCTTCGTCGCCGAGACGCTGATGCCGAACATCCTGGCCCTGGAAAAGGCCTACGAGGAGGCGAAGGCCGACCCCGAATTTCGGACGGAGATGGACGGCTACCTCACGCATTACGTAGGCCGTCCGAGCCCGCTCTATTTCGCCGAGCGCCTCACCGAGCATCTCGGCGGCGCCAAGATCTACCTGAAGCGCGAGGAGCTGAACCACACCGGCTCGCACAAGGTGAACAACGTCCTCGGGCAGATCCTGCTGGCCCGCCGCATGGGCAAGAAGCGCATCATCGCCGAGACGGGTGCCGGCCAGCACGGCGTCGCGACCGCCACCCTCTGCGCGCGGTTCGGCCTCGAATGCATCGTCTACATGGGCGCCGTCGACGTCGCCCGGCAGGCGCCGAACGTGTTCCGCATGCGCATGCTCGGCGCCGAGGTGGTGCCGGTCGAGTCCGGCACCAAGACCCTGAAGGACGCCATGAACGAGGCGCTCCGCGATTGGGTCACCAATGTCGATACGACCTTCTACTGCATCGGCACGGTCGCGGGCCCTCATCCCTATCCGGCGATGGTGCGAGACTTCCAGTCGGTCATCGGCGAGGAGACGCGTGAGCAGATGCTGGAAGCGGAAGGCCGCCTGCCGGACTCGCTCGTCGCCTGCATCGGCGGCGGCTCCAACGCGATGGGCCTCTTCCACCCCTTCCTCGACGACCGCGAGGTCGCGATCTATGGGGTCGAAGCGGCAGGCCATGGGCTCGACAGCCTTCATGCGGCCTCGCTCACGGGCGGCCGCCCGGGCGTGCTGCACGGCAACCGCACCTACCTCCTCATGAACGATGACGGGCAGATCGCGGACGCCCACTCGATCTCGGCCGGGCTCGACTATCCGGGCATCGGGCCGGAGCATTCGTGGCTGCACGAGTTGGGGCGCGTCACCTACCTGTCCGCCACGGACGACGAGGCGCTCTCGGCATTCCAGCTCCTGTCCCGCCTGGAAGGCATCATCCCGGCGCTGGAGCCCTCGCACGCGATCGCCAAGGTGGTCGAACTCGCCCCGACCCTGCCGAGCGATCACCTGATGGTGGTCAACCTGTCCGGCCGCGGCGATAAGGACGTGCCGCAAGTCGCCGAGATGCTGGGGATGTGACGCGTCACTGACGCCGATAGTGGAAGCGGGCGGACGCGATCTCCAGGCTTTGGCCCTCTCCGGATCCGACCACCCGATAGACCAGGCGGTGCTCGCCGGTGAGCCGACGCGACCACCAGCCCTGGAACTCGCCCCGCAGGGGCTCGGGCTTGCCTACCCCGGAGAACGGGGAGCGGACGGTGTCCCGGATGACCTCATTGAGGCGTCTGAGCACCGCACGGTCATGCTCCTGCCAGTAAAGGTAATCCTCCCAGGCGAGCGGCGCGAAGACGAGCCTCAAGGGTCAGGCAGGCTATCGACGACGACGCCCTCTCCGCGATCGAGCTCCTTGACCGATTGGCGGAGACGCCGTGCGTTCTCTTCGCTGCTCAGCAGATGCAGCGTCTCGCGCAAGCTTTCGAGCTCGGCGAGCGGCATGATCACGACTGGTTCGCGGTTCTGGCGCGTGACGACAAGCTCGTCTCGATCGGCGACCAGCCGGTCGAAATGGCTCGCCATGTTGGCCCGGAGCTCGGTAAAGGACACGATTGCCATGGCAAGTCTCAGTACGCGATTACGTACATAAACCTGACCTCCTTCTGCGGCAAGCTTCCCCTACGCGGCGGTCAGCCGCGTCGAGAACTGATCGAGCTCCTCGTCGAAGCGCTCACGATTGGCCGAGATGCGTCGCGACGCGTCGTCCATGGCGGCCATCGAGGTCTTCAGGTCCTGCATCATGGTCCGCACGCCGTTTGCGGCGGTCCGGATGGTCGCCACGGCCTCCGATGCGAAGCGGGCCTGGTCGGCGATCGCCGCCGTGGCGGAAGCCTGCTCGCTCGTTGCGGCAGCGGCGGCGGCGGAGATTTCCTCCACCTGGGCGATGATGCCCAGGATGCGCCCGAGTTGCTCGGCGGAGCGCGCGGAGGCGGCCTGGATGGCGCCGACCTGGGCGGTGATCTCGCGCGTCGCGGCCGCGGTCTGGCCGGCGAGGCTCTTCACCTCCGAGGCGACCACCGAGAACCCGCGCCCGGCTTCGCCGGCGCGTGCGGCCTCGATCGTCGCGTTCAGGGCGAGCAGATTCGTCTGGCTCGCGATCCCGGCGATCATCGTGACGACGCTGCCGATCTCGCGCGCGGCCCGCTCCAGCTCCTGGACCTCGTCCCGCAGGGAGCCGACCGTGGCGGTCGTCTCGCGCACGGCATCGAGGCTCTGGTTCGCGAGCCGGTCGACTTCCCCGATCGAGCCCACGAGCTGCGCGCTCGCGGCCGCCGTGGAGACGAGATTGCTCGAGCCGCGGTCGGCCGCCTCGCTCGTCTGCTGCGACGCGTCGAGGGCGGCTTCGACGGCCGTCGCGGTCCGCAATGACGTCTCAGCGAGAGCCCCCGAAGCGTCATTCATGGCGGCCCGCAGGTGGGAGGCGGCCTGCCCGAACATCTCCAGCGCCTCCCCGATCGTGGCCTTCCGCCGCTTCACCGTCTCGCGGGCATGCACCCGCTCGAGCTGGAAGGCGTTCAGGTTGTCGACCCCGAGATAGCGGATGAGCGCCGCGCAGAGGCGGGCCGTCTTGGGTCCGGACCAGCGATGGCGCCGGCCGATACTTTCGAACAGGGCTGCCGCGACATGGGTGCTCATGCCGAGATGGACGCGGAAGCCGTAGCCCGTCTCCTGCTCGGCCTTGTGCACGGCGCAGAGGCGCTCGTGGGAGGCCTGGTCCATCGGCCCCGAGAGGAGCGCTTCGAAATACGCGGCTTCCAGGCGGGCGAGCCTGCGGCCGTCCTCCCGCTTCTCCTCGTCGTGCTCGCAGAAATCCGACCAGGACTCGGTGTAGTCGTCGATCGCCCGGCTGATCTGCCCGGCCGCGCCTTCCGCGATCCTGAGGACCTCGCGCTCGGTCTCTGGGGTGACGTGAAGCGCCGCTCGCCGAGCCTGAAGATCGGCCTCGTAACTGCTCATGCGCGCGCAACCCCGTCCCCGGGATCACGCTTGCCGGGACGCCGTAAAGATCCTGTAAAGCCTAAGGCGCACTCAGCCCGTGGCCTGGGCTTCCAGGGCAGGCCGACGCGGCGAGGCGCTCACCCGGTGCCAGCGGCTGAGCAGGAGGTAGATCGCAGGCGTCGTGTAGAGCGTCAGGAGCTGGGACACGACGAGCCCTCCGATGATCGTCACGCCGAGCGGCTTGCGGATCTCCGCCCCGACGCCGGTCGCGATCGCGAGCGGGACGGCGCCGAGAAGCGCGGCCAGGGTCGTCATCAGAATCGGCCGGAACCGCTCGACCGCGGCCTGGACGGCAGCCTGCTCCGGGGGGAGCCCCCGCGCCTCCGCCTCGAGGGCGTAATCGACCAGCATGATGCCGTTCTTCTTCACGAGCCCGATGAGGAGCACGAGCCCGATCAGGGCGATGATGGACAGGTCGTAGCCGACGAGATCGAGCGCGATCAGGGCGCCCAGGCCCGCGGAGGGCAGGGTCGAGATGATCGTGATCGGGTGGACGAGGCTTTCGTAGAGGATGCCGAGGATGATGTAGACGGCGAGCAGCGCCGCGAGGATCAGCATTCCGGTGCTGCCCGAGCCCTGCGCGAAGTCCTTGGCATCGCCCGCGAAATCCGCCCGGAGCGTGTCCGGCAGGCGCAGCTCGTTCACGGCCTCCATGATGGCGGCCGTGCCCTCGCCGATGCCGATTCCGGGGGCGAGGTTGTAGCTGATCGTCACCGAGGGGAACTGGCCCTGGTGGTTGACGACGAGGGGCGATGTCCCGCGCGTCACCCGGGCGATGGCCGAGAGGGGAACCTGGGTTCCGCCGGAGGCCGGGACATAGATGCGCGTCAGGTCCTCCGGATCATCCCGGTCCGTCGGGGCGACGTCGAGCACCACGCGGTACTGGTTCCGCTGGGTGTAGATCGTCGAGATCTGCCGCTGCGAGAAAGCGTTGTTCAACGCATCGTCGACGTCCTGCATTCGCACGCCGAGCCGCGAGGCGGCCGTACGGTCGACCTCGACCTTCGCCTCCAGGCCGCCCTGCTCGCGGTCGGTCGAGACGTCCTGCAGGCCGGGCAGCGTGCGCAACTTCGCGAGCACCCGGGGCATCCAGGTCTCGAGGTCGGAGAGCTCGGGGCTCCAGAGCGTGAACTGGTAGGTGCCCCGCCCGCCCCGCGCACCCGCCCGCATGTCCTGCGCCAGGAACATGAAGGTGCGGATGCCGGCCACCTCGGCGAGCTGCCGCCGCAGCCGCTGGATGACCACCATCGACGGCTCGCGCCCTTCGCCCGTCTTGAGGCTGATGAAGAGCCGACCCTGGTTGACGGAGGCAACGCCGAAGCCGGAGGACCCGACCGACGAGGACACACCGACGACCGCACGGTCCTCGCGGATGATCCGCGCCACCCGCTCCTGCAGCTCGGCGATCGCCGGGAAGGAGATGTCCGGCGCGGCCTCGGTGAAGCCGACCACGAGGCCGGTATCGTCCTGCGGAAAATAGCCCTTCGGGATGGCGCGGAACATCTGCACCGTGAAGGCCACGGTTGCGAGGGTCAGCAGCAGCATGAGCCAGCGGTGGCGAAGCGCCCCGCCGAGCGTCGCCGCGTAGCCGCGCGTGAGCGCCCCGAGCACTCCCTCGACGATGCGGTCGAAGCGCGTCGGGCGGCCCTGGCGCTGCGGCATGCGGGCCACGATGGTCGGCGCGATGGTGAGCGACACGATCGTCGAGATCACGACCGCGAAGGCGAGCGTCATGGAGAATTCGCGGAAGAAGCGGCCGATGATCCCGGGCATAAAGAAGAGCGGGATGAAGGCGGCCAGCAGCGAGAGCGAGATCGACAGCACCGTGAAGCCGATCTGCCGGGCGCCCGCGATCGCCGCATCGATGCGGCTCATGCCGGCCTCGACGTTCCGCTGCACGCTCTCGATCATCACGATGGCGTCGTCGACCACGAAGCCGATCGAGATCGCGATGGCCATCAGGGACAGGTTGTCCAGGGTGAAGCCGCAGGCCCACATCAGCGCGAAGGTGCCGGCCAGGGACAGGGGCACGGTCACGCCTGCGGCGAGCGTCGGCGTCGCCCGGCGGAGGAAGACGAAGACCACCAGCATGACGAGCAGGATCGTCTCGAACAGGGTCACCTGCATGTCGGCGAGGGAGGACCGGATGGTTGCCGTCCGGTCGCTCATCACCTGGATGTCGATCGCGGCCGGCACCCAGCGCCGCAACTCGGGCAGGATCTCCTTCACGCGATCGACGGTCTCGACCACGTTCGCGTCCGGCTGCTTGGTGATCTGCAGCGTGACGGCGGGCAGGCCGTTATAGGAGCCCGCCGCCCGCGTGTTGCGGGTCCCGCGCTCGACGACCGCGATGTCGCCCAGCCGCACGATCGTGCCGTTCTGGCTGCGGACGACGATCCGCCGGTACTCCTCCGGCGTCGAGAGCTGCCCGTTGGTCTCGATCGTGATGCCCTGGTCGTTCCCGTTGAAGGCCCCGAGCGGTGATTGCGTGTTCGCGGCCGCGACGGCGCTGCGCACCGCCTCGAGCGAGAGCCCCATGGCGGCCAGGCGCTGCGGATCGATCCGGACCCGGATGGCCGGCTGCTCGGCGCCGCTGACATTCACCTCCGCGACGCCTTCCACCTGCGCGATGCGCTGGGCGATCACCGTGTCGGCGACGTCGTAGATCGCCGGCCCGCCGAGCGTCTTCGAGGTCAGGGCCAGGATCAGGACCGGGAAGGCGCCCGGATTCGACTTGCGAAAGGTCGGAAGCGTCGGCAGGTCGCTCGGAAGGTCCGTCGCGGCCGCATTGAGGGCCGCCTGGACGTCCCGCGCCGCGCTGTCGGAGTTCCGCGACAGGTCGAACTGGATCGAGATCGAGCTCGACCCGAGCGAAGACTGGGAGGTGATCTCCGTTACGCCCGCGATCGCGCCGAGCCGCCGCTCCAGCGGGGCCGCGACGGTCGACGCCATGGTGGCGGGATCCGCTCCGGGACGGCTCGCCATCACCCGGATCGTCGGGAAATCCACCGTCGGCATGGAGGCGACGGGAAGGAGGCGGTAGGCCACGAAGCCGACGAGCAGCAGCGCGATCGAGATCAGCGTCGTGGCGACCGGCCGGCGGATGAAGGGTTCGGAGAGATTCACTCCGCCGCCTCCTTCAGGGGCGTGGGAGCCTTGGGCTGGGGAAGCGGCAGTTCGGGCTCCAGCGCCGCCGCGGGCTGGTTCTCGGGCGCGGCCACGAGCCGCTGCCGGAGGCCTTCCAGGCCGAGATAGATCACCGGCGTCGTGTAGAGCGTGATGAGCTGGCTGAGCAGCAGCCCGCCGATGATCGTGATCCCGAGCGGGATGCGCAGTTCCGCCCCGGCCCCGTGCGCGAGCGCGAGCGGCAGCGCGCCGAAGAGGGCGGCGAGCGTCGTCATCATGATGGGCCGGAAACGGAGCCGGCAGGCCTGGATGATCGCCTCCGTGGCGCCGAGGCCCTGCTCGCGCTCGGCCGCGAGCGCGAAGTCGATCATCATGATCGCGTTCTTCTTCACGATGCCCATGAGCAGGATGATGCCGATCAGCGCCACGACCGACAGGTCGAGGCGGAACAGCATCAGGGCGAGCAGGGCACCGACGCCCGCCGATGGCAGGGTCGACAGGATCGTGAGGGGGTGGATGAAGCTCTCGTAGAGGATCCCGAGCACGATGTAGATCGTCACCGCGGCGGCCAGGATCAGCCAGGGTTGCCCGTCGAGCGAGCGGCGGAACTCGGCGGCGTCGCCCGTGAAGGTGGACACCACCGAGCTCGGCAGGTCCACGTCCGCCTCGGCGCGCGAGACGCCGTCGATCGCCGCGCTGAGCGCTGCCCCGCGCGCGACGTCGAAGGAGATCGTGGCGGCCGGGAACTGCTCCTGGTGCGCTACCGAGAGGGGCGCGGTGGTGCGCTCCATGCGCGAGAAGGCCGAGAGCGGCACCTGCGCCCCGCCCGTCCCCGGCACGTAGAGCTTGGAGAGCGCATCCGGGCTCGTCTGGTAGGCGGGCGCGGCCTCCAGGATCACGCGGAACTGATTCGCCTGGCCGTAGATGGTCGAGATCTGGCGCTGGCCGAAGGCGCTGTTCAGCGTGTCGTTCACGGTCTGCATGGAGACGCCGAGCCGGCCGGCCATCTCGCGGTCCACCGTGATCAGGGCGCGCAGGCCGCCGTCCTGGTTCTCGAAGGCGACGTTCCGCAAGGCCGGGTCCTGCGCGAGGCGCTCGGCGATCTGGCGGGCCCAGAGCGAGACCTCCTGCGCGTCCGACCCGGCCAGCGTGTACTGGTATTGCGACCGGCTCTGGCGGGTCGCGATCTGGATGTCCTGCACGGGCTGGACGAAGAGCGTCGCGCCCGGCACGGCGGCGGCCTCCGCCTTCAGGCGATCGCCGATCTCGGCCGCGGAGGCGGAGCGGTCGTCGCGCGGCTTCAGGCTGATCGAGAGCCGCGCCACGTTCGGGGTCGGGTTCAGGGGCCCGACGCCCACGGAGGAGACCACGCCGGTGACGTCGGCGTCCTGGCGGATGATCCGGACGACCTGCGCCTGGATCCGCGAGACCTCCTGGAAGGAGGAATCCGGCTCCGTCTCGAGCACCGCGACGATCAGGCTGGTGTCCTGCAGCGGCAGCAGGCCCTTGGGGATGGCGAGATAGAGCCAGCCCGTCAGCCCGAGCGTGCCGAAGGTGATCAGCAGCATCAAGGCGCGGTGGCGGAGTGCCCAGCCGAGCGTGACGTCGTAGCCGCGCGCCATCCAGGCGACCGGCGCCTCGGCGATCCGCTGCCAGCGGCTCTCGCCCGGCGGAACGTGGCGCAGGATCTTCGCGCAGAGCATCGGCGTGAGCGTCAGCGACACGATCGCCGACACGACCACGTTGATCGTGAGCGTCAGGGCGAATTCCCGGAACATTCGGCCGACGAGACCGGTCATGAACAGGAGCGGGATGAAGACGGCGATCAGCGAGACCGTGAGAGAGATGACCGTGAAGCCGATCTCGCGCGCGCCCTCCAGGGCCGCTTCGAAGGGCCGCTCGCCATCCTCGATCTTGCGCACGATGTTCTCGATCATCACGATCGCATCGTCGACCACGAAGCCGGTCCCGATCGTCAGGGCCATGAGGGACAGGTTGTCGAGGCTGAACCCGACGAGCCACATCACGGCGAAAGTGCCGATGATCGAGAGCGGCAGGGTGATGGCCGCGATGATCGTCGCCCGCGCGTTGCGCAGGAACAGGAGGACCACCAGGACGACCAGGATCGCCGAGATGATCAGGGTCAGCTGCACGTCCCAGATGGAGGCGCGGATCGTGTCCGTCCTGTCCTGGACGATGCGGAGGTCGACGCCGGCCGGCATGGCCCGCCCGAGGCGGGTCAGCTCGTGCCGGATGCGGTCGACCGTCTGGACGACATTGGCGCCCGGCTGGCGCTGCACGTCCAGGATCACGGCCGTCTCGCCGTTGTACCAGCCGCCGACCCGCGAATCCTCCAGCCCGTCCACGATCTCGGCCACGTCCCGAAGGAGGACCGGCGCGCCCGTGCGGTAGGCGATCACGATGTCGCGGTACTGCGCGGCCGTCTCGATCTGGTCGTTCGCGGCCACCGTGTAGGATTGCTGCTTGCCGTCGAGCGCGCCCTTCGGGCCCGCGACGTTGGCGCCCACGATCGCGAGGCGCAGGTCCTCCAGGCTCAGCTTGTAGGAGGCGAGCCGGGCGAGGTCGGCCTGGATGCGGACGGCCGGGCGCACGCCACCCTGGATCGAGACGCTGCCGACCCCGGACACCTCGGCCAGCCGCTGCGCGATCAGCGTATCGGCGAGATCGGAGAGCGTCCGCAGCGGGACGGTGCGGGAGGACAGGGCGAGCGTGACCACCGGCACGTCGGCCGGGTTCACCTTGGCGTAGGTCGGCGGGAAGGGAAGGTTGCGCGGCAGCGTCGAGCCCGCCGCGTTGATGGCCGATTGCACGTCCTGGGCGGCGCCGTCGATGTCGCGGTCGAGCTGGAACTGCAGCGTGATCTGCGACAGCCCGAAGGACGAGTTCGAGGACATGCCCGCAAGGGCGGGAATCTGCCCGAACTGTCGCTCGAGCGGTGCCGTGACGAGGGACGCGATCGTGTCGGGGTTCGCGCCCGGCAGCCGCGTCGTGATCTGGATGGTCGGAAAATCGACCTGCGGCAGCGAGGAGACCGGAAGCTTCAGGAAGCCGAGCACACCGCAGAGCAGGACCGCGAAGGCGAGGAGGGTGGTCGCGATCGGCCGGCGGATGAACGGCGACGAGACGCTCACGGCGAGGCGGGCCTCGTATCCTGCCGCTCGCCCTGCCGGCCCTCCCCCTGCCGCCACCCCCGCTGGCCGTCGCCGCGGGGCTGCGATCCATCCGCCGCCACGGCGGGAGCGCCGCCTTGCCCGGGGCCGCCGGTCGGGGCCGGCTCCGTCGAACCTGTCTGGGCATCGGGTCGCCTGCGCCGCTCGCGCGGCGGGGTCCCGGCCTCACCGTCCGGGCGCTGGCGCCGCGTCGCCGGCACCGTGGGAGCCGTCGCGGCACCCGGCTCGGGCTCGGCCACGCGGACCCGGTCGCCGTCGGTGAGCCGGGCAAAGCCCGTCGTGATGACCCGCTCCCCGGCCGAAAGGCCGGAGGTAACGACCGACACCGTCTCGGTCTGCCGGCCTATCGTGACCGGCTTGAGCACCGCCCTGTCCTCGTCGAGGCCGTAGACGAACGTGCCGTTCGGCCCGCGCTGGACCGCGGCCGTCGGCACGACCGTCGCGCCCTTGGTCACGTCGACGGTGAGCCGCACGTTCACGAAGCTGCCGGGCCAGAGCTGCAGGCTGGCATTCGGGAAGCTGGCCTTCAGCTTCACGGTCCCGGTCGTCTGGTCGACCTGGTTGTCCACCACCTCGAGACGCCCCGTGTCGATCACGGTCTGGTTGTCCGATTCCAACGCCTCGACCGAGAGCGGGCCGCGCTGGGCGGCGGCGTTCACGGCCCGCAGGTTCTGCTGCGGCAGGTTGAACACCACCGAGATCGGCTTGAGCTGCGTGATCACGACGAGGCCGGTCGTGTCGGAAGCCCGGACGAGATTGCCCTGGTCGACGAGGCGGATGCCGGTGCGGCCGTCGATCGGCGCCGTGATGGTCGTGTAGTCCAGATAGGCGCGGGCATTGTCGATCGCGCCCTGGTCGGCCTTTACCTGGGCCTCGAGCTGGGCGACGAGCGCGCGCTGCGTGTCGGCCTGCTGCTTCGAGCCGTAATTCGTCTTGGCGAGGCTGGCGTAGCGCTCGAGGTCGATCCGGGCATTGGCGAGGTTCGCCTCGTCCTGCGCCTTCTTGGCGACGGCCTGGTCGTACTGCGCCTGGTAGATCGTGGGGTCGATGCGGGCGAGGAGATCGCCCTTCTTCACGTCCTCGCCCTCCCGGAAGGCGAGCTCCATCAGGCGGCCATCCACCTGGGACCGGACCGTGACGGTGTTCAGGGCCTGCGCGGTCCCGACAGCTTCGAGGATGACCGGCACGTCCGCCACCCGGGCGGCCTCGGCCAGGACCGAAACCGGCCCCTCGCCGCCGCGCATCGCGGCCCGCCGGCCGCCGCCGGACGGCGCGCGGCCCGGCCCGGCGACCTGCTGGCCGGGACCGAACAGGCCGAGCTCCTTGCGCCAGACATAGGCAGCGCCGGCCGCGATGACGGCGAGGATCAGGAGGGCCGAGAAAAGCCGCTTCACGGGACGGACTTCCAGCTGAACGGCGCATCCGCGACCGCCGCGACCGCCACCGCCCGCTCCGCCGTCCAGCCGCCGCCAAGCGCCTGGTACAGGGAGACGAGCGCCTGGAAGCGCTGCAGCCGCACGCGGGCCAGCGCATCCTGGTTCCCGAAGAGTGTCGTCTGGACGTTGAAGAGCGTCACGATGTCGATCGTGCCCTGGCGGAGAAGCTGTTCCGTTATGTCGAGCGCCCGGCGCGATGCCGCAACCGCCTCACGTTGCCGCCGCTCGAACTCGGCCGTCTCGCGCACGGCCACCAGGGCGTTCTCGACGTCCAGGAAGGATTGCAGGATGGTGCGCTTGTAGGCGGCCGCGAGTTCCGCCGCGCGCCCCTGCTGGAGGGCGAGCTGGCCCTGCAGGTTGAACCCGTCGAAGATCGGCTGCGTCAGGCCGGCCGCGACGGAATAGACGAGCGAGTTGCCGCCGAGCAGCGAGCGCAGGGCCGCGCTCTGGAAGCCTCCGCTGGCCGTGAGCTGGATGGACGGGAAGAAGGCGGCGCGGGCAGACGCGACATTCGCGGCCGCGGCCGCGAGGTTCGCCTCGTCCCGGGCGATATCGGGCCGCCGAAGGAGAAGCTGCGAGGGAAGGCCGGCCCGCACGCCGGGCAGGCGAAGCCGGTCGAGGCTGCCGCCCGCGACGCTCATGCTCTCGGGCGTGCGGCCGACCAGCACGGCGAGCGCGTTCCGGTTCTGCTGCAGCTCCTGCCTCAGGGGCGGCACCGTGGCGCGCTGGGTGGCGACGACGCTCTCCTGCTGGGCGAGGTCCAGCGCCGTCCCGGTGCCGACATTGAGGCGGCCCCGCACGGCCTCGAGCACCCGCTCGGCGATGCGGAGGTTGTCCTGCGCGATCCGCAGGCGATCCTGGGAGGCGAGGACGGCGAAATAGGTGTTCGCGACGGAGGCCGCCGTGGCGAGGGCGACCACGTCACGGTCGAAGCGGGTCGCGATCGCGGTCGTCTCCGCGGCGCGCGCGGCGTAGCGGTTGCGGCCGAACAGATCGACCTCGTAGGAGGCGTTCAGCCCGAGGCTGAAGGAATTGGAGCGGAACGGCGACCCGCTTCCGCCGACCCCCGCGCGCCCCGTTCCGGAGGATTGCTGCCGCGAGGCGTCCGCCGAGGCGCCCAGGTTCGGGAAGAGCGGTGCGCCCGCGACGACGGCCTGCGCCTCCGCCTGGTTGATACGCTGGATGGCGGCCTCGATGTCGAGGTTCTGCTCGAGCGCGGCGCCCACAAGCCGGTCGAGCTCCGCCGAGCCGAAGCCGCGAAACCACAGCGGAGAGACCGGCGGCGTCTCCCCGCTGGGGGCCGCCTTGAAGGCGACCGGGATCGGAAGCGCCGTGTCGGGCGCCGCCGTCTGGCAGCCGGCGAGAAGCAGGACCGCACCTCCGGACGCACAGAGACGCCGCCAGGCACGGCGGCGGCGCTGGACGTCCTTGGCGGGAAAGGATGACATCTGGATCTGGGCGCGGAACATCGTTGCGCCCAAGGTTTGCCAGCCTGGAGGGTCGCCGCGGGACCTTAAGGAGGGTCGAGGTAGCTGAGAAGCCGCAACCCCTTAGATGAACAAGATTTAATGCGGCCGCGTCACCCTCGGCAAGCGAGGCCCGCAACCGAGTTGCCCCCTGTGAGTTGCTGAGGCGAAGAGGAAAAACGGACCATGTCTGCGCGTATTGTCGCTTCCGGCCTGCTTCTATGCCTGGCCGCCATCCCGCTCGCGGCACCGGCCCAGGCCGACCCGGCGAAGGACTATCTTTTCCAGGAGCGGCAGCTCCGCACCTTCTGCCAGCCGCCGCTCAAATTCGCGGCCGGCGCCTGCATGCCCTATTGCCCGGCCGGGTTCGAGGACCTCGGCAGCTATTGCCGCCTCTACAACCAGAGCTCCCAGTCCAGCCGCTGGTAGAGGGCTGCAGGGAGCGCCGTTGCGGGGGGCCTGCCTCTACGCCCAGGGCTCCCCGGCGAGCAACCGCCGGGCCATCCCATTCACCACGGCCTCGATGAGGCGCTCGCCCTTCTCGGCCGAAGCGCGGCGCGCATCGCCGAGGACCCCGGTCTCCGACAGGTCGCGGAAGGAGCGCCAGCGGTTCAGGGTCGGCGACAGGATCGCGCTCGGGCTATCCGCACCCTGACCGAAGGCATCCGGCAGGCGCGCGGAATCCACCAGGTCGGGCCGGACCACCATCATCATGGAGGTCTCCGCCTCGCAGGCATGCAGCACCGAGCGCTGGTCCTCGAGGATGGAGGCGAACTCTTCCTGCGCCGCGAGGAAATAGGTCGTCGTCGCGATCGGGGCATCGAGTTCGCGCGTCAGGTCCACGGTGAGCGCCGCGAGCGCGCTCATGTTGCCGCCATGGCCGTTGACGATGAGGATGTAGCGGAAGCCGGCCCGCAGGATGGAGCGGCACAGGTCGCGCAGCAGGGCGTGGTAGGTCGGGAGCGTCAGCGTGAAGCTGCCCCCGAAGGCGACGTGGTGCTCGGCGAGCCCGCACCAGAGCGTCGGCGCGACGACGCTCGGCTTCCCGGCGGAGACCAGGGCTTCGGCCACCCGCCGGCAGATTTCGGAGCACAGGACGTCATCCACGCCCGTCGCGAGGTGCGGGCCGTGCTGCTCGGTCGAGGCGACCGGCAGGAGCACGAGCGCGCCGGCGGCGGGCCCGTCGCGAAGCTGCGCCGCCGTGAGCTCGCGCCACAGGACCGAATTCGTCATGACCTCGCCTTCTCCCTCGCGATCTCGCCCAGCCGGCCGACGAGCTTGCGGGCGACCTCGTCCTTGCCCATCGTCGGCCAGGTCTCGACCTCCGTGGCCGTGACCAGGTGGACCGTGTTGCGCTCGCCGCCCATCACGCCGGTCGCGGGCGAGACGTCGTTCGCGACGATCAGGTCGCAGCCCTTTCGGGCGAGCTTCTGCCGGGCATGCTCGACCACCTTCTCCGTCTCGGCCGCAAAGCCCACCACGAGGGGCGGCCGCCCCTCCGTCCGATGGGCGATCGTGGCCAGGATGTCCGGGTTCAGGGCGAGTTGCAGGGGCGGCGGGGCGTTGCCGTCCTTCTTGAGCTTCTGGCCGGCCTCGCTGGCGGTGCGCCAATCCGCGACGGCCGCCGCGAAGACCGCGATATCCGCCGGCAGCCCAGCCTCGACGGCGGCGAGCATGTCGCGTGCGGTCTCGACATGCACCGTCCTGACGCCCGCCGGGTCCGGCAGCGAGACCGGACCGGAGACGAGCGTGACATCCGCTCCCGCCGCCGCTGCGGCGGCCGCAATGGCGTGGCCCTGCCGGCCGGAGGAGCGATTGGCGATGTAGCGGACCGGGTCGATCGGCTCGTGCGTCGGCCCGGACGTGACGAGGACGCGAAGGCCCGCGAGCGGAGCTGGCCCTCCCCCTTGTGGGGAGGGTCGAGCCGAAGCGAAGCGAAGGCCGGGGTGGGGGGCGGGAGGAGTATGGCTCGGGGGCGGCGTCTCGTCCGGCCCGCCCCCCACCCCGGATCGCGCCTCCGGCGCGACTCGGCCCTCCCCACCAGGGGGAGGGCACTCCGCCAGCACCCGCTCCACCGCGTCCGCGATCTCGGTCGGCTCCGCCATCCGGCCCGGGCCGAACTCCGCCTCCGCCATGGCGCCCTCGTTCGGGCCGACCACATGGATGCCGTCGCCCTGCAGCGTCGCGAGGTTCCGCTGGGTCGCTGGGTGCAGCCACATGCGGACGTTCATAGCGGGCGCGACCAGGACCGGCAGGGTCGTGGCGAGGAGCACCGTCGAGGCGAGGTCGTCGGCCGCGCCGTTCGCCATCTTGTTCATCAGGTTCGCGGTGGCCGGCGCCACCACGATCGCGTCCGCATCGCGGGCGAGCTTGATGTGGCCGATATCCGCCTCGTCCTCGCGATCGAAGAGATGGGTATGCGCGCGCTGCCCGGAGAGTGCGGCGGCGGCGAGCGGCGTCACGAATTGCTGCGCACCCGCCGTGAGGATGCAGCGGACGGAGGCGCCGCGCTCGCGCAGGCGGCGGATCAGGTCTAGCGACTTGTAGGCCGCTATGCCGCCGCCGATGACGAGGAGGATGCGCCGGCCTTGCATCGGAACACCTATAGGGCCGCGAGGCCGAAGAGGAGGATCACCACCACCACCCATATGCCGAGGGCGATGAAGCTCAGGTTGCGCGTCGGGCGCTGCCCGATCGTGGTGACCTGGACGGGCGAGAGGCCGAGGCCCTGGTCCGCCACCCGTTCGAGCTTGGCGAGGAGCCGCTCCGTGCGCTGCGCCATCTCGGGAAGATCGGACACGACCTTGGCGAGCGTGGCGAGGCCGCGGCCCGCCTCCTCCACCCGGCCGATCGGCCCGAGATTGCGCTCGATCCAGTCGCGCACGACCGGCTCGGAGGTCGCCCAGATGTTGAGATGCGGATCGAGCCCGCGCGCGACGCCCTCGACCACCACCATGGTCTTCTGCAGCATCACGAGTTCCGGCCGCGTCGCCATGTCGAAGAGCGACGTGATCTCGAACAGCAGCGTCAGGAGGCGCGCCATCGAGATCTCGCTGGCGCGCCGGTTGTGGATCGGCTCGCCGATGGCCCGGATCGCCTGCGCGAAATCCTCGACCGAGTGATGCGCCGGCACGTAGCCGGCATCGAAATGCACCTGGGCGACACGGCGGTAGTCGCGCCGGATGAAGCCGAGCAGGATCTCGGCCAGGAAGCGCCGCTCCTTGAGGCCGAGCCGCCCCATGATGCCGGTATCGACCGCGACGAGCCGGCCCTCCCCGTCCACCATCAGGTTCCCGGGATGCATGTCGGCGTGGAAGAAGCCGTCCCGGATGGCCTGGCGCAGGAAGGACTGGATGACCGTGCGGGCGAGCGCGGGCCGATCGTGGCCGGCCGCGTCGATGAGATCGAGCCGGTGCAGCGGGATGCCGTCGATCCACTCCGTCGTGAGGACGTCGCGCTGCGTCAGGTCCCAATCGGGGCGCGGCACCCTGAACCCCGGATCCGCTCCGGTGTTGTCGGCGAGCTCGGACAGGGCCGCCGCCTCCAGCCGGAGGTCGATCTCGACCGCGACCGAGCGCGCCAGGGTCTCGACGATGTCCTGAGGCCGGAGGCGGCGCGCCTCGGGCAGGGTCCGCTCGGCGAGACGGGCCGCGAAGCGCATCGCCTGCAGGTCCTTGTGGAACTGCTCTCGCACGCCGGGCCGCACGACCTTCACGGCGACCGTCCGCCCGTCGCTCAGCACCGCCCGGTGGACCTGCGCGATGGAGGCTGCCGCGACAGGCTCGCTCAGGCTGACGAAGATGTCCGAGACGGGCCGTCCGATCGCGGCCTCGATGGTGGCGACCGCCTCCGCCTTCGGGAAGGGCGGCATGCGGTCCTGCAGGCTCTCGAGATCGCGCGCGACCTCCACGCCCACGATGTCGGGCCGGGTCGCCAGGAACTGGCCGAACTTCACATAGGAGGGGCCGAGCCGGGTGAGGGCCGAGGAGAGGCGGGCCGCGCCTCCGCCGGCGCGCTGCTTCTCGATGAGCCGCGCGAGGCCGAGGCCGAGCCTCGCGCCGGGCGGCAGCACGCTGGCATCGATCAGCGAGAGCGCCCCCTCGCGCGCCAGCACGTAGCCGGCGTGAAGGTTGCGGGCGAGATGCGCGACGGCGCCGATCACGCTCAATATTTCCAGCCCGAATGGATGGCCACGATGCCGCCCGACAGCGGCCGGTGGCTCACGCGGCGGAAACCTGCCTCCTCGATCATGCGGGCGAAGGTGCCCGGGGCCGGAAAGCGGCGGATCGACTCGACGAGGTACTGGTAGGACTCGCGATCCTTCGCGACGAGCTCGCCGATCCTCGGGATCACGTTGAACGAATAGGCTTCGTAGATGCGATCGAGCCCGGGCACGTCGACCTTCGAGAATTCGAGGCACAGGAACCGGCTGCCGGGCTTCAGCACCCGGTGCGCCTCCTTGAGGGCGAGCTCGATGCGCGGCACGTTCCGGATGCCGAAGGCGATCGTGTAGCCGTCGTATTCGCGATCCCCGAAGGGCAGCGCTTGGGCGTCGGCCTCCACGAAGTCCAGCCGGGCGAGCCCGCGCTTGTCGGCGCGCTCGCGCCCGACCGCCAGCATGTCGGCGTTGATGTCCGCGACCGTGACGCGGGTCTGCTCGCCGCCGGCCGCCGCGACCCGGAAGGCCACGTCGCCGGTGCCGCCCGCGACGTCGAGGTGCCGGAAGGGATGGTTCCGGGGCGGCCGCAGCATGGAGACGAGCGTCGACTTCCAGGCCCGGTGCAGGCCCGCCGACATCAGGTCGTTCATCAGGTCGTAGCGGCGCGCCACCGACCGGAAGACATCGTTGACCCGCCCCTGCTTCTCGGCAAGCGGCACCGTCTCGAAGCCGAAATGGGTCTCGTCGTCGCGCGATCCGTTCAAAGCGTCCTGCATGCCTGTCCGACCTTCCGACCGCACATAGCGAAAGCCGGCCCGGCCCGCTATCTGAGCCGGGTCTTTAGGTTATCCGCGCGGCTTGGGCGAATGCCGCCCGCTCTCCGCAAAGGGTCATCATGCCCGAACTTCCCGAGGTCGAGACCGTCCGGCGCGGCCTCGAGCCGGTCCTCGTCGGCCGAAAGCTGGTCCGCGTCGAGCAGCGCCGGCCCGACCTGCGCTTTCCGTTTCCCGAGCGCTTCACCGAGCGGCTCTCCGGGGCGAGCGTCGAGGCGCTGCGCCGCCGGGCGAAGTATCTCCTGGCCGACCTCTCGTCCGGCGAAGTGCTCGTGATGCATCTCGGCATGAGCGGGCGCTTCCGGGTCGAGATGGGCCGCGAGGCGGAGGAACCAGGCGCCTTCTACTACGACGCGCCGCCCGCGCCGGCGCACGACCATGTCGTCTTCGAGCTCTCCGACGGCGCCCGGGTCACCTACAACGATGCGCGCCGCTTCGGCTTCATGAGCCTCTACGACGGCGCGACGATCGAATCCTCGCCGCCCTTCGCAGGAATGGGCATCGAGCCGCTCGGGCCGGACCTGTCCGGCGCGTCGCTCGCGGAGCTGTTCCGGGGAAAACGGACGCCCCTCAAGGCGGCGCTGCTCGACCAGCGGCTCGTGGCGGGCCTCGGCAACATCTACGTCTGCGAGGCGCTGTTCCGGGCCCGGCTCTCGCCGGAGGCCCCGGCCGGCTCCCTCGTGACCGAGACGGGGCGCCCGAAGGCCAAGGCACAGGCCTTGAGCGAGGCGATCAGGGCCGTGCTCGAGGAGGCGGTCGCCCATGGCGGCTCGACATTGCGCGACCACGCGCAGGTCGACGGCACCTCCGGGGCGATGCAGGAGCGGTTCCGGGTCTACGACCGCGAGGGCGAGCCCTGCATCACGCCCGGCTGCCGAGGCGTCGTCGGACGGATCGTCCAGTCCGGCCGCTCGACCTTCCACTGCCCCGTCTGCCAGCGATGACGCCCATGTTGGAGGCGACCACGATCAGCACCTCCATCGGTCGCGAATGGCGGGAGGTCTACGAGGCGTTCTGGAGGCCGGAAGCCTTCCCGCGGTGGGCATCGGGCCTGAGCGAGGCCGGGCTCGAGCGGGTCGGGGATGCCTGGAGAGCACGCGGCCCGGAGGGTCCGGTCACGATCCGCTTCACGCCGCACAACGCCTTCGGCGTCATGGATCATTGGGTCGATCTCGGCGGGCCGCGAGGTCTACGTGCCGCTGCGCATCATCGCGAACGGCGAGGGCTGCCTCGCGAGCCTGACGCTGTTCCGCCAGCCCGACATGGACGACGCGACCTTCGCCCGGGACAAGGCCTGGGTCGAACGTGACCTCGCGGCGCTGAAGGCGCTGGCGGAGGATATGCCCGGCTAACGCTAGCCCTCGTTCTTGCCCTCGTCCTCGTCCGGCAACCCGAATTCCTTCCGGATAGCCTCGAGGCCCCTCTGCGAGGACATCTCGCGCCGTTGGAGCTGGTGGACGAGGCCGGCGAATTCCGGCGGCACGGCGTCGTCGCCGAGGAAGGCCGGCTTCTCGGCCTCCACGCGCAGTTCGGACCGGAGCTTCCGGCCCAGATGTTCGCGCACTTCCCGGGATAGAGCTTTCTCGTGCTCCTCGCGCCCGAACTCGTCCGTGTCGTCGCCTGGTAGCATGGTCGCCACTCCTGCATCCGCAACGTGCGAAACCAGGCGAAGTTCGCACAGCCAAGCTGGTGCAGTCACGGTTCCGGGCCGCGAGCGTACGCTCGATCACGTTCGTGTCGGCAGATTTCACATTCTGGCCGCTTTGGGGTCGCGCTCTCGCCAAGCGGGGGCGGCACAACTGGATCGTTGCCTCGACGGCCCGGCTATCTGCCGTGCTTTGTCAGCCCCCAGCCAACGCGGCCGAGGGCCGGGCTAGACGATGGTCGAGACATCAGGGCCGCCCTCCGGGGCGGCCCTTTCGTTTGTGGGTTCGGGCGTCCGGCCTCAGCCGTTCAGGCCGAGCGCCCGCCGGATGCGGTTGTCGTGCCCATAGAGGTCGTCGAAGGATTTCAGCTCGCCGTGGGCATCCACGCTCAGGGTGAAATAGGTGAGATGCACCGGCAGCTTCTGCGGCAGGAAGATCGTGCGCTCGCCGCGGCCGATGAGCTTCTTCAGCCGTTGCTCGGACCATTCGGAGCCGAGCACGAAATCCGCCAGCAGGAACGGGTTCTCCACCCGGACGCAGCCGTGGCTGTAGGCGCGGCGCGTCGTGGAGAAGAGCCGCCGGTTCGGCGTGTCGTGCAGGTAGACGGCATGCCCGTTGGGGAACATGAACTTGATGAACCCGAGCGCATTGCGCTCGCCGGGCGGCTGCCGGATCGAGATCGAATTGCCCCGCCGGACCACCTGGTAGCCCTGCCGGGCCGCGTAGTTCGGGTCCTCGGCCATCTTGGGCAGGAACTCCTTCTTCAGGATGGAAGGAGGCACGTACCAGGACGGGTTGACGACGGCGTATTCCATGAGACCCGAGAAGACCGGGGTCTGCGTATCGGTCTTGCCGACGATGACGCGCGTCTCGTGCGCGACATGGCCGCCCTCGAAGAGGCGAAGCCGGTATTCCGGGATGTTCACCGACACATAGCGCTCGCCGAGTTCGCTCGGGAGCCAGCGCCAACGCTCCATGTTGACGATCAGGTCGCCTTCGAGGCGCGGATTCGCGTAGGCGCCCCTGGGCGGCGTCACTGGGGCGTCGTTCAGGATCGCGACCGACTGCGTCGTGAGTTCGATGCCGCGCTTCCGGCGCACCATCGGGGCGGTGGCCGGCCGGTTCGCCCGGTACTCGGCGAGCTTGCGCTTGAGCGCGACATAGCCCGGGTGGCTGGGATTGTAGGCTTCGAGCGCGGCACCGGGATCTTCGGCGGCCGCAAGCCGTGCCAGGACCTCACCGGCGCCCGGCAGCTCCAGCGTCGGGGTCAGCATCCCGGATAGCCGGGCAGGGTTGAGGCGCCCGCCCCGGGCGTCGCGCGCATAAAGGGCGACGGCGGCGCTCAGCTTGAGCTCCGCCTCGGCGAGTTCCGCCGGCGATTGTCCCTCGCCACCGGGCCCGATAGCGAGCGGCCGGTAATCGGCCGGGTCGAGCCCCTCTTCCGCGGCGAGTTCCAGGCGGCGGATCACCGCGCTCGCGCCGGCATTCCAGTCGGTCGAAGCTAGCCACAGCGGCCGCTGCTCCCGGGCCACGTAGAACGCCGCGATCGCTTCCCGGTCCGCCTTGGGCAGGCGTCGCGGCCAGATGCCCTTGTCGTCCGCGAGCCGGTTCTCGATCGCGCCGCTTACGAAATCCCCGGCTGTCAGCACCACCTCGACCGGCGTCGGGAGCAGAAGCTCGCCCAGGCTGCCCGTCCGCACGGGATCGGCCGGCTTCAGGGCCTCGGCGACGGGAGGCACGGCGGGGAGATCGGGCGGAGGGAGGTCGAGAACCGACGCCGCCTCCTTCACCTCCGTCGTGCCGCGAAGGCTGAACGGGGCGGGCTCTCCGGGAACCGGGATGCCGAGCGCCGCATCCTGCCCCGGCTCCATCGCCAAGGCCGGTGCTGCTGCGAGCCACAGCCCGACGAACCAAGCTGCGCCGCACCCTCGTCCCATGCCCTACGCCCCTTACGCCCTGCCGAAACCTGCTTGTCCCCACCCGCCGACGTACGCAAGCGCACGAAGGACACAGTCGAGGGTTCAGGCTGCTTCCTCGTCGAAGCCCTCGTCTAGGCCGAATTCCTTCAATTTTCGGTACAGGGTCGAGCGACCGATCCCGAGCCGCCGGGACACTTCCGACATCCGGCCGCGGTAATGGGCGAGCGCGAACCGGATCACCTCCGCTTCCACGTCCTCCAGCTTCTTCACGTCGCCGACCTCGTCGAGGAGGGACGTCGAGTGCGGGTCGCGGATCTCGACGCGCACGATCTCCTTCTCCACGGGGGCCGAGGCCTCGCGGGTCGGCGCTGGCGGGATGCGGACGTCGTAGCCGTCGACCAGATTGGCGATCTGGGGGAACTCGGCCAGCGTGAGCTCGTCCCCGTCGGCCAGGACGACGGCCCGGAACATGGCGTTCTCGAGCTGGCGCACGTTTCCGGGCCAATCGTACTGGGAGATGAGCGACAGGGCCTCCGACGAGATCCCGCGCAGGCGCTTGCCCTCCTCGGCCGAGAACCGCGCCAGGAACGAGCGCGCGAGTTCCGCTATGTCCTCCCGCCGGTTGCGCAGCGGCGGGATCGTCATCGGGAAGACGTTGAGGCGGTAATAGAGGTCCTCGCGGAAGCGGCCCTCCTTGACCATGTCGAGGAGGGAGCGGTTCGTGGCGGAGATCAGGCGGATGTCCACGCGGACCGACCGCTTGCCGCCGACCGGGTCGACCTCACCTTCCTGGATGGCGCGGAGCAGCTTGACCTGCGCGCTCGGCGGCAGCTCCCCGATCTCGTCCAGGAAGAGCGTTCCGCCATTCGCCTCGACGAACTTGCCCTGGTGCCGCTCCGTCGCGCCCGTGAAGGCGCCCTTCTCGTGCCCGAAGAGGGTCGATTCGACGAGGTTTTCCGGGATCGCGCCGCAATTGACGGTCACGAAGGGCTTTCCCTTCCGGTCGCCCGAGCCCTGGATCGCCCGCGCGAGCACCTCCTTGCCGACGCCCGATTCGCCCTCGATCAGGACGGGAATGTTCGATTTCGCCGCCCGCTCGGCGAGGCGGAGCACGCGCGTCATGTCGGGCGAGCGCGTGGGCAGGTCGCGGAAGGACAGGGTGCCTTCGGCGCGCCGCTTCATGCGCCGCACCTCGCCCTCAAGCGAGCCGAGCCGCAGCGCGTTCTTGATGGACACGCCGAGGCGCTCGGCCCCGACAGGCTTGACGACGAAATCGACCGCGCCCGCCCGCATGGCGTTGACCACGGTCTCGATCGAACCGTTCGAGGTCTGCACGATGACGGGCAGCTCCAGGCGTGATTCGCGCATGGCGGCGAGCACGCCGAACCCGTCCATCCCGGGCATCACGAGATCGAGAATCACGAGGTCGACGGTGTCGCCGGCCCGCAGGAGCGACAGCGCCGCGTCCCCGTTCTCGGCGATCAGGGCGCCGTAGCCGAGGCGGCGGACGGTCGCCTCCAGCAGGCGGCGCTGCACGGGATCGTCGTCGACGATCAGGACGGTCTGGGACATGCCTCGAGGTGCGGATGCTGGGCTGCTAGGTCGCCCGCATCGTGGGTGGGAAGGGTAAAGCCCCGCTTAAGGTTACCGGCTTCCCTTGTTGATCCGCGCCGTCTACGCCCGATATTGGAACAGTTCCACGCCGATCAGGATTGCCATCGCGATGTCGCCCGTCGCCTTCCGTGAGCATGCTCGCTCCAGTGCCGTTCTGGCCGCCACGCCCGCCGGCCAGACGGAGCTTGGCGCCCTGCCTGAATGGGATCTGTTCCAGCTCTATCCGGGAATGGACAGCGAGGCGTTCAGGACTGACCTCGCCTGGGCCGAGGGCGAGTGCCGCACCTTTGCGGAGGCCTACCGGGGCAGGCTCGACGACCTGGCTCGCTCGGGCGGGCTCGCCGAGGCCGTCAAGCGCTACGAGGCGATCGAGGATCGGCTCGGGCGGCTCATGTCCTATGCCGGGCTGGTCTATTCCGGCGACACCACCGACCCCGTGCGGGCCAAGTTCTACGGCGACACGCAGGAGCGGCTGACCGCGGCCTCAAGCGACCTCCTGTTCTTCACGCTGGAGCTGAACCGCATCGAGGACGGGGTCCTGGAGACCGCGATGGCCGACCCGGCCCTCGGCCATTACCGGCCGTGGCTGGAGGACATCCGCAAGGACAAGCCCTTCCAGCTCGAGGACCGCATCGAGCAGCTCTTCCACGAGAAGTCCGTCACCGGCCGCGGCGCCTGGAACCGCCTGTTCGACGAGACGCTCGCCTCGCTCCGCTTCAAGGTCCGGGGCGAGGAGCTGACGCTCGAGCCGACGCTCAACAAGCTCCAGGATCGTGACGGCGAGGTACGCCGCGAGGCCGCCGACGCGCTCGCCGACGTGTTCAGGAGCAACCTGCGCGTCTTCACGCTGATCACCAACACGCTCGCCAAGGACAAGGAGATCTCCGACCGCTGGCGCGGCTTCGAGGACGTGGCCGATTCGCGCCATCTCGCGAACCGCGTCGAGCGGGAGGTCGTCGACGCCCTCGTCCAGGCCGTCACGGACGCCTATCCGCGCCTGTCGCATCGCTATTACCGGCTGAAGGCCCATTGGTTCGGCCGCGACGTGCTGGATTTCTGGGACCGCAACGCGCCGCTTCCGAAGGTCGACCAGCGGCCGATCTCCTGGGGCGAGGCGCGGGACACCGTGCTCGAAGCCTATGGCGAGTTCGCCCCGAAGATGGCCGACATCGCGCGCCGCTTCTTCGACGAGCGGTGGATCGACGCGCCGGTGCGGCCCGGCAAGTCGCCCGGTGCCTTCGCGCACCCGACCGTCCCCTCCGCGCATCCCTACGTCCTCCTGAACTACCAGGGGAAGCCGCGGGACGTGATGACGCTCGCGCACGAGCTCGGGCACGGCGTGCACCAGGTCCTCGCCGCCCCGAACGGCGCCCTGATGGCGCCGACGCCGCTGACGCTGGCCGAGACGGCGAGCGTCTTCGGGGAGATGCTGACCTTCCGGCGACTGCTGGAGCGCACAACCGAGACCGAGCAGCGGCGGGCCATGCTCGCCCAGAAGGTCGAGGACATGATCAACACGGTCGTGCGTCAGATCGCGTTCTATTCCTTCGAGCGGAAGCTTCACATCGAGCGCCGCCAGGGCGAGCTGACGTCAGACAAGCTTTGCGAACTCTGGATGTCCGTCCAGTCCGAGAGCCTCGGGCCCTCGATCCGCCTCGGCCCGGGATACGAGACCTACTGGACCTATATTCCGCACTTCATCCACTCGCCGTTCTATGTCTACGCCTATGCGTTCGGCGATTGCCTGGTGAACTCGCTCTACGGCGTCTACCAGCGCGCGAGCGACGGCTTTGTGGACCGGTATTTCGCGCTTCTCTCGGCGGGCGGCAGCAAGCCCTATGGCGAACTCCTGAAGCCCTTCGGCCTCGACGCGCGGGATCCCGGGTTCTGGCAGATCGGATTGTCGATGATCGAGAACCTGATCGCCGAGCTGGAGAGCATGGAATAACGCAGTCGTCTCGCAATCTGCCGTTGAAAACGACCTGTATAGAGCCTGTCCAGCGACATCTCCCCTATCCGGTTCATAGATTGACAACAGCTCCCGTTGCACATGGCAAAAGGAGCTGGAAGATGAACGGGCCGACCGACAGCGACGCATGGATTGGCGCATGAGCCCGGCCGGGATCGTGGTCGATTCCTCTCGCGCTCTCTCGCTGACGGCCTCGATCCGCGAACGGGTGAAGCGCGTCGCTTCGCACCGGGACGGACGCGCCGGCGCCCAGGTGCTTGCCGCCCGCCTCGCCGGCGCTGCGCTGGCCTATGCGGCCCAGGTCCTTGCCGCCCGCTATCTCGGCCAGGAAGGCTTCGGGATCTATGCCCTCGCGCTCGTCTGGCTGACGCTGCTCGGCCATCTCTCGGTCGGGGGCACCAACCAGGCGCTCTGCCGCTACGTGGCGGAGGCGCTCGCGACGAGGGATCACGCAGCCGTGCGCGGCTTCGTGCGGTTCGGGATCCTCTTCGCGCTGGGGGCCGGCACTTGCATCGGGCTCGCGGCGATCGGGGTCGTCACGCTCGTACCGGGCCTCCTGGACGGCATCTACGTCCTGCCGCTCGCGATCGCCTTCCTGGCCGTTCCACTCCTCGCCATCCAGGACAACCTCGAGGCGATCGCCCGCGCGATCGGGCGTCCGCTGCTCGGGATCGGGCCGGCCTATGTCGTCCGGCAGGGCGCAGCCGTTCTGATCTTCGGCGCGCTCGCGCTCTCCCCCGTGCTGCCGAGCCCCGGCGGCGCGCTGGTCGGAGCCGTGGCGGCTCTCCTGGCCGGAATCGCGGTCCAGGCCCTCCTTCTCCGGGCCGCCCTGCGGCAGGCCGTGCCGACGGGCGATCGCCGCTACGACATCCGCCTGTGGCTGAGGACCGCCCTGCCGATCGCGCTCGTCGACACGACCGAGATGCTGCTGCTGAACGCCGACGTCCTCGTCGTCGGGCTGTTCCTCCCGCCGGAAGCCGTGGCGGTCTATTTCGCCGCGACCCGGATCGCGCAGATCCTGGAATATGTCCGCTATTCCGCCTCGGCCGCCACCGCCCAGCGCTTCGCGGCCCTCCGGGCGACCGGCCGCAGGGCCGAGCTCCACCGCCTCATTGCCTTCGTCACGCTCGGGACCTCCGCCGTCGCTCTTGTCGGCGCCATCTGCCTCTCCGCCGCCGCGCCGCTTCTGCTGGCCCTTTTCGGGCCCGGTTTCGGACCGGCGGCCTGGCTCGTCCCGATCCTGGTCTCCGGGATGGTGGTCGCCTGCCTCTGCGGGCCGGGAGAGGACGTCCTGACCATGCTGGGCCAGGAGCGCGTCTGCGCGCTGAGCTTCGCCCGCGCGCTCGTCCTGAACCTCGTCCTCCTCGTGCTGCTCGTCCCGGCCTTCGGGCTCGCGGGCGCGGCGGCCGCGAGCGCGGCCACGATGGCGGGCCGCTCGCTCCTGCTCGCGGGCTACGCCTATGCCCGGCTCGGCATCGCCCTCCCGCTCGGTCTGTCCTTCAGGCAGGCGCATGACTGAGATCCTGCACCCGCCCGTCATCCGCCTCCTCGGCCCGGAGGAACTCCAGGCGCTCGGCCCCGCCTGGGACGAGCTCGCCGCGAACGCCATCGAGGAGAACCCGTTCTACAGCCGACCCTATTTCCTGGCCGGCCTGCACCACCTGGAGGAGAGCGGCACCCGCGCGCTCTGCGTCTTTGCAAGGGACGGGAGCGGGGAGCGTCTGATCGGCTTCCTGCCCGTGCAGAGAAGCCGGTTCCGCTACGGCCTGCCCTGGTCGGTGGAGCTCGGGGCGCAGAACCTGTTCCAGCCGAGCGGCACGCCCCTGATCCACCGCGACCACGCGGCCCGCGCCCTGGATGCGATCCTGTCCGTCCGGACGGCGGCCTCCGGGCTCGCGCCCCACCTCCTCCTGCCCAACATCCGCCTGGACGGCCCCGTCGCAGGCCTGATCCGTGCGCGCGCCGGTGCGACAGGATCTCGGGCCGAATTCATCGGCAGCCTGTCCCGGCCGATCCTGCGCCGACGCGACGAGGCGGCGGAGGAATACCTGGCCCGGAGCGTCGCGCCCAAACGGCTGCGCGAGCTTCGCCGGACGCAGCGCCGCCTGTCCGAGCAGGGTGCGGTGGCCTTCCGGCATGTGACCGAGCCCGGCGAATTCCGGGCAGCCCTGGAGGACTTTCTCCGCATCGAGCATTCCGGCTGGAAGGGCGAAGCCGCGACGGCCTTCCTGTCGCAGCCGGAGACGGCCGCCTTCGCCCGCGCGGCCTTCGCCGGGCGGATCGGAGATGCGCCCCTCGCCTCGGCCGACGTCCTGTCGCTCGACGGGACGGCGATCGCCGTCTCGCTCAACCTCCAGGTCGGGCGGACCTCGTTCGCGATCAAATGCGCATATGACGAGAGCCTTCGCCGCTTCAGCCCCGGACTCGTGCTCGAGCTCCTCGTGATCGAGCACCTGTTCGCCAGCCGCTTTGCCGACGAGATGGATTCCTGCGTGACCCAGGCCGGCCACGTCATCCAGGACCTCTGGGACGATGCCGTGGAGGTCGGCACGCTGGCCCTCAGCGCGCCGGGCGGGCTCTCCAGCGTGCCGCTCGTCGGACTGGACCTCGCGAGCGCCGAGCGGAACCGGCTCCAGCTGCGCTCGGAGGCCAAGGCGCGCTATCTCGCCGCCCGCGAGACCGTCCGGGCGCTGCGCACCCTGGTGCAGGGCGGCGAGGAGACCCGGACCGCCAAGGCCCGCAAGCAGCTCGACGCAACCTCCCGGAAGGCTATGATGACCTTCAACACGGCGCAGCCGAACGGCGAATTCGCCGCCATGCTCGCCACGATGGTGGTCTGAGGCTTTCTTCTGGCTCCGGTGGGTTCTCGAATTGCGGCCGTCATCGGGGGCGGGCCGGCAGGCCTGATCGCGGCTGAAACGCTGGCCCGGGCAGGCGTGAGCGTCACGGTCTATGACCGGATGCCGTCGGTGGGCCGCAAGCTGCTGATCGCCGGCCGCAGCGGGCTCAACCTCACCCATAGCGAGCCCTTCGACCGGTTCCTCGCGCGCTATGGCGAGGCGGCCGAACGGCTCCGCCCTGCCCTGGAGGCCTTTCCGCCCGAGCGGCTGCGCGAATGGGCCGAGGGCCTCGGCCAGGAGACCTTCGTCGGATCGAGCGGCCGCGTCTTCCCGCGTGCCTGGAAGGCCTCGCCGCTGCTGCGGGCCTGGCTCGGCCGGCTGGACGAGCTGGGGGTCACGATCCGGCCCAGGCATCGCTGGACCGGTTTGTCCCCCAGCGGCGAGCTTCTGTTCGACGGGCCCGAGGGCCCGGTCTCGGTCCGGGCGGACGCCACCATCCTGGCGCTGGGCGGCGGGAGCTGGCCGCGGCTCGGCACGGATGGCAGCTGGGTTGCGATCCTGCGGCGCGCCGGGATCGGCATCCGCGATCTCGTCCCCGCGAATACCGGCCTGCGCATCGCATGGTCCGCCCATCTGCTGGAGCGCCACGAGGGCGCGCCGCTGAAGCGCATCGCCCTGACCCATGCCGGCCGGACCGCCAGGGGCGAGGCCAACATCACCCGCACGGGCCTGGAGGGCGGGGCCGTCTACGCGGTCGCGGCCTCGGTGCGGGACGAAATCGCGGGTCGGGGCGAGGCGATCCTGACCGTCGATCTCCGGCCGGATCTCTCGGCCGACGACCTCGCGCGCTCGATGGCGCGCGGGCGGGGGAAGCAATCGCTGTCGAGCTTCCTGCGCAAGGCAGCCGGACTTTCCTCCGTCGCGATCGGCATCCTGAGGGAGGGTCTCGGGCCTGCCCTCCCGGCGGACCCGCAGGGTCTTTCGGCCGCGATCAAGTCCGTGCCGCTCAGGGTGACGGGGACCGACAGCCTCGACCGCGCCATTTCGTCCGCCGGCGGCATTCGCCTCGACGAGATCGACGATCGCTTCATGCTGAAGCGCCTGCCCGGCATCTTCGTGGCGGGCGAAATGCTCGACTGGGAAGCCCCGACCGGCGGCTACCTGCTGCAGGCCTGCTTCGCGACCGGGGTCGCGGCGGCGGAGGGGGTGCTGACGCACCTTGGCACCCCCTAGACAGCGCCTTCGCTCGTTATACATTCCGTACAACGAGAGGGCGCTACGATGGGCGACATGCCGAAGGACCTCGAGGGTGAGGCCCTCACGCTTCAGGTACGGAAGATCGGAAACTCCGTCGGGGTGATCTTCCCGAAGGAGCTGCTTCACCGTCTCCGCCTCAAGGAGGGAGACACGCTTCATGTCGTCGAGCAGCCCGACCGCAACCTGAAGCTCACGCCCTACGATCCGAAACACGCCAAGGCGCTCGAATTCGCCCGCAAGGCGTTTCAGCAATACGGCGACACCTTTCGCGAACTCGCCAAGTGACGGAGACCGGCGAGCCGGTATGGCTCACCGTCGAGATGGTGGCCGATGCCCATTCGGAGCAGCTGGCCATTTTCGGCGGCCCTGACGGCATCCGCGATCACGGTCTGCTGGATTCCGCGGTCGCGCGCGCACCGAACAAGTGGGCCTATGGCGAGACGGACCTCGCCGCCTTGGCTGCCGCCTACGCTTTCGGACTCGCGCGCAATCATCCGTTCGTGGACGGCAACAAGCGGGCGGCGTTCACGTCCATCTTCATGTTTCTCGGGCTGAACGACGCCACGTTCAGGCCGTCGCCCGTGGACGCGACCGCCGCGATCCTTGCCCTGGCGGCCGGCGAACTCACGGAGGACCAGCTCGCCCGCTGGATCCGCGACAACATCGATCCGGGCTCCGGCTGAGTGCGCCCGAGAGAACCCTGCCCAATCGGGATTTCCTCCCCATATAGAGCGGGTCCCTCCGGAGCCCCGTCCCCCGCATGTCCGACCGCGAAGCCAACCGATTCTCCGCCCGTGCCGCGCGCTACGCCCGGGTGGGCGCGAATGTCGGCGGGGTCGCGGCGAGGATCGCGGGCCAGCGGCTGCTCGGGCGTGAAAGTGCGAACGCCTCGAACGCGGCCGCGCTCGCGGCGGCCCTGGGCGGCCTGAAGGGTCCCATCATGAAGGTGGCGCAGCTTCTCGCCACCATCCCGGACCTCGTCCCGCCGGAATATGCCGCCGAGCTCGCGAAGCTCCAGAGCGAGGCCCCGCCTATGGGCGCCGCCTTCGTGAACCGGCGCATGATGAGCGAGCTCGGGCCGGATTGGCGCAGCCGCTTCGGCTCCTTCGACCTGAAGCCCGCCGCCGCCGCGTCCCTCGGCCAGGTCCATCGCGCCACGAGCCATGAGGGGCGGGCGCTCGCCTGCAAGCTGCAATATCCGGACATGCAATCGGCCGTCGAGGCGGACCTGAAGCAGCTCGACATCGCCTTCGCGCTGCACCGGCGCATGGATCCGGCCATCGACACGCGCGAGATCGCCAAGGAGATCGGCGCCCGAGTCCGCGAGGAGCTCGATTACACGCACGAGGCCAAGAACGCCGCACTCTATCGAGAGGCGCTGGACGGGGTCGCGGAAGTGCGCGTGCCCGACGTCTTTCCGGAGCTATCGACCCGCCGCCTGCTGACGCTCGGCTGGCTCGACGGCGAGAAGATCCTCGCCTTCAAGACGGCTCCGGTGGAGATCCGCAACCGCCTCGCCATGGCGATGTTCAAGGCCTGGTGGCACCCGGTCGCCGACCTGGGCATCATCCACGGCGACCCGCATCTCGGGAACTACACGGTGTTCTCCGAGGGCGGCGAGCCGCAGGGCATCAACCTGCTGGATTATGGCTGCATCCGCATCTTCCCGCCGCGCTTCCTGGCGGGCGTCGTCGACCTTTATCTCGGGCTCCAGCACGGCGACCGCGACCGCATGGTCCATGCCTATGAGACCTGGGGCTTCCGCCGCCTCACGCCCGAACTCATCGACACGCTGAACATCTGGGCGCGCTTCATCTACGGGCCCCTCCTCGAGGACAGGGTCCGCACCATCGCGGACGGCGTGAAGCCCTCCGAATACGGCCGGCGCGAAGCCTACCAGGTGCACAAGGCCCTGCGCGAAAAGGGACCGGTCACCGTCCCGCGCGAGTTCGTGTTCATGGACCGGGCGGCCGTCGGGCTCGGCGGCGTGTTCCTGCACCTCGATGCGGAGCTCAACTTCCACCGCCTCTTCCAGTCGGAGATCGAGGGCTTCTCGGTCGAACAGCTGGCCCGGAGGCAGAGCGAGGCGCTCGACCGCGCCGGACTGCCTCACCCGGCCTGACATCCGCCACAGCCACGCCCCGATTGCGGCGTCCCGGAGCTTCGGCTACGAGACGGGGAACGTCGCATAAGAGGGTCGAGATGGCGCAGACTAGCAGCGCGGGGAACGAGGCTTACCGTCCCGAGATGGATGGGCCCGCGCATGAGTCCACCTACAATGCCTTTACGCATTTCACTGCGGTCGGGACGATCTTCGTCATCGCGATCGTGGCGGCGCTTGCGGTCGGCGGCATCAAGGGCGCCTGGATCTCCACGCTCGTGATGGTGGTGCTCGCCCATATCGCGGCCGGGATCGGGCTGGTTTCGACGACCCTGTCGTGGCGCCCGGTGGCAGCCGTCCTGGGCGTGCTGCTCCTGATGCTCCTCCTCTACTGATTTCCTGCCGATCTTCTCCGGGCTGAGCGCCGGACAATAAACCGAAAGGGACGGAAATGCGGATCGCTGTCCTGTCCGACGCGCCCTCGGAGACACGCGTCGCGGCAGTGCCCGAGACGGTGAAGAAGTATGCGGGGCTCGGCGCCGACGTCGTGGTCCAGGCCGGGGCGGGCGTCGCCGCGGGCGTGCCGGATTCGGAGTTCGAGGCCGCCGGCGCGACGATCGCGCCGGACGCGGCCTCCACCGCGCGGAACGCCGACATCGTCCTGAAGGTCCGGCGTCCGGACGCGGCCGAGCTTCGCGCCTGCAAGCCGGGCGCGCTGGTCATCGCCATCATGGACCCGCACGGCAACGAGGACGCGCTGCGCGTCGCGGCCGATGCGGGCGTTGCCGCCTTCGCCATGGAGCTGATGCCGCGCATCACCCGCGCGCAGGTCATGGACGTGCTCTCCAGCCAGGCGAACCTCGCCGGCTACCGGGCCGTCATCGACGCCGCCGCCGAATACGGCCGGGCTCTCCCCATGATGATGACGGCCGCCGGCACGGTTCCGGCCGCCCGCATCTTCGTCATGGGCGCGGGCGTCGCCGGCCTCCAGGCGATCGCGACGGCGCGCCGGCTCGGCGCGGTCGTCACGGCGACCGACGTGCGGCCGGCCGCCAAGGAGCAGGTCGAGTCGCTCGGCGCGAAGTTCGTCGCCGTCGAGGACGAGGAATTCAAGCAGGCCGAGACCGCGGGCGGCTACGCCAAGGAGATGTCGGCCGAGTATCGCCGCAAGCAGGCGGAGCTCGTGGCCTCGCACATCGCCAAGCAGGACATCGTCGTCACGACCGCGCTCATTCCGGGCCGGCCCGCCCCGAAGCTCGTCTCGGCCGAGATGATCGCCGCCATGCGGCCGGGTTCGGTCCTCGTCGATCTCGCGGTCGAGCGCGGCGGCAACGTCGACGGCGCGAAGGCGGACGAACTCGTCACGACGCCGAACGGCGTGAAGATCGTCGGCTATTCGAACGTGAGCCGGCTCGCGGCCACGGCCTCGAGCCTCTACGCCCGCAACCTCTACGCGTTCGTGGAGACGCTGGTCGACAAGGCCGCCAAGAGCCTCGCCGTCAAATGGGACGACGAGCTCGTCAAGGCGACGCTGCTGACCCGGGACGGTGCGGTCGTGCATCCGCTCTTCGGGGCCACCGCGCGGCCGGAAGCGGCGCCCGCCGCGGCTTCCCCGGCCGAGGCGCCCTCCACCGAAGACGCCGTTACCCTCTGATCCCTTCGTAATCGGCCCCGCCGGGCTCCGGAGTTCCCGCATGGCGACCACCGATCAACAGGCCCTCGAGAGCGCCCGCGCCTCCGCGGCCGCCGCCCGACAGGCCGCCGAGGCCACCCAGGGCTATCTCGACCAGATCCGCGGCCTCAGCGCCGCCGCGAGCGCCGCGACCGGCGGCCATGTCGACCCGGTCGTCTTCGAGCTGGCCGTCTTCGTCCTGGCCGTCTGCGTCGGCTACTACGTGGTCTGGTCGGTCACGCCGGCCCTGCACACGCCGCTGATGTCCGTCACCAACGCGATCTCCTCCGTGATCGTGGTGGGCGGATTGCTCTCGGTCGGGGTCGCGGCGGCCCCGATGCTCGGCTCGGGCACGACCTGGGCCCGGATCTTCGGCTTCATCGCCGTGATCCTCGCCTCCATCAACATCTTCGGCGGCTTCCTGGTCACCCAGCGAATGCTCGCGATGTACCGCAAGAAGGGCTGAGGCCGCCGCCATGTCGCCGAACCTCTCCGCCCTGCTCTACCTCGTCTCCGGGGTCCTGTTCATCCTGGCCCTGCGGGGCCTGTCGCACCCCACGACCTCACGGCAGGGCAACCTGTTCGGCATGGTCGGCATGGGCATCGCGATCCTGACGACGCTCGCCGGCCATCCGCCGGCCGGTGCCATCGCCTGGATCCTGGTGATCCTCGGCCTCGGGATCGGCGGCGGCATCGGGGCCGTCGTGGCCAAGCGCGTCCCCATGACGGCGATGCCGCAGCTCGTGGCGGCGTTCCACTCGCTGGTCGGCCTCGCGGCGGTCCTCGTGGCAGCCGGGGCGCTCTATGCCCCGCAGGCCTTCGGCATCGTGAACCCGGCTTCCGGCCGCATCTACGGCGCGTCGCTCTTCGAGATGGCGCTTGGCGTCGCCATCGGTGCGCTGACCTTCACGGGCTCGGTGATCGCGTTCCTGAAGCTCGACGGGCGCATGTCGGGCAAGCCGATCATCCTGCCGCAGCGGCACCTGCTCAACATCGCGCTCGCGGTGCTGCTCGTCATCCTGGTCATCGTGCTGATCCGGACCGAGAGCTACGTCGCGTTCTGGGCGATCGTGCTCGTCTCGTTCATCCTCGGAGTGACGCTCATCATCCCGATCGGCGGCGCGGACATGCCGGTCGTCGTGTCGATGCTGAACTCCTATTCCGGCTGGGCCGCCGCCGGCATCGGGTTCACGCTGCAGAACATGGCGCTGATCATCACGGGCGCCCTCGTCGGCTCCTCGGGCGCGATCCTGTCCTACATCATGTGCAAGGGGATGAACCGGAGCTTCATCTCCGTCATCCTCGGCGGCTTCGGCGGCGAGACAGCCGGTCCGGCGGCCGGCGCCGCCGAGACGCGCCCCGTCAAGCAGGGCTCGGCCGACGACGCCGCCTTCATCATGAAGAACGCCTCGAAGGTGATCATCGTGCCCGGCTACGGCATGGCGGTCGCCCAGGCCCAGCATTCGCTGCGCGAGATGGCCGACAACCTCAAGAAGGAGGGCGTGGAGGTGAAGTACGCCATCCACCCCGTCGCCGGCCGCATGCCCGGGCACATGAACGTGCTCCTCGCCGAGGCGAACGTCCCCTATGACGAGGTGTTCGAGCTCGAGGACATCAACGGCGAGTTCCCGCAGGCCGACGTCGCCTTCGTGATCGGCGCGAACGACGTCACCAACCCCTCGGCCAAGACCGACCCGTCCTCGCCGATCTACGGGATGCCCATCCTGGACGTCGAGAAGGCCAAGACCGTGCTCTTCATCAAGCGCGGCATGGGCTCGGGCTATGCCGGCGTCGAGAACCCGCTCTTCTTCAACGACAACACCATGATGCTCTTCGGCGACGCGAAGAAGATGGTGGACGAGATCAACAAGAGCCTCGCGCATTAGGGCCAGCCCGGGCAACGGGGCGCCGGCGAGAGGCCTGGATTGCCAGCGGCCAAGCTTCGATCGTAACGTTCCCCCGGGACAGGGGGACGGAATGGCGGGACGTTTCCTGGCGGCTCTGACGAGTTGCCTCCTGCTCGGCGGATGCGCGACCGTCGATTACGCAGACCTTTCGCCCGGCAAGCTGTCCGGCAGCCTCTTCGTGATGTGGGTTGGCGAGGGCGAGGGTTCGGAAGACGGCCGCTTCCTGTTCGTGCCCGATCCCGACGCACCACTGACGTTCCGGCGGCCCGACCCGCAACAGCCTGGTGCCATCGTGAAGCCCGACATGATGTACACCGACGGCGGCTCGATTCCCCGCATCGCCCAGGTGTTCAATGGGCTCTCTCCCTGGGGCTATGCGCCCGCCTACATGATCCACGACTGGCTCTTCGTCGCCAGGCACTGTCTCGTGGACGGCGATCCCACAACCCAGCATCGGCTACTCGCCGACGTCACGTTCGAGGATTCCGCCGAGATCCTGGGGGAAGCCATCAAGGGCTTGATCGCGGCTAAGCGCGTCAAGCCCAACGATTTGGCCGGGAGCGCCATCACGGGCGGGGTGGGGAGCGTGGTCGCTAGGCAGCTCTGGGATGCCCGCGGCGCCTGCGCCGAGAACCGCGTTTCGGCTGCGGATCGAGATGCCGCCGAGGCTGCTATCCCTGGGTCCTCGAAGGCGTTCCAGCGCTCGATTCCGGGCCGGCGGCCTGCCCGGATCGTGACGCGCGTAACGCTCTGAAGCCGGCCTGGCGCGGGGTGCAGTCATAGCGCCAGCTCCCAGTTCTGGCCGACCA
Organism: Enterovirga sp. CN4-39; assembly: GCF_049446235.1. Lineage (NCBI taxonomy): Bacteria > Pseudomonadati > Pseudomonadota > Alphaproteobacteria > Hyphomicrobiales > Methylobacteriaceae > Enterovirga > Enterovirga sp. CN4-39. The sequence goes on from NZ_JBMSEF010000008.1 coordinate 226,212, forward strand.
GGTCGTGCCCGAAGGAGTGGTGGCGCTCCTCGGCCACGAGCTTGAACCCCGCCTCGACATAGATCTTCCGGGCCGCCCCCAGGATGTCGTTTGTCCAGAGCGTGAGGGTCCGGTAGCCGGTCGCGCGCGCGAAGGCGATGCATTCTCCGACGAGCCGCCGGCCGATCCCGAGGCCGCGCGTCTGCGGCTCCACGTAGAGAAGCCGCAGCTTGGCGACGCTGTCGCTTTCCCGGACGCAGAAGATCGAGCCGACCACCTCGCCGCGCCTTTCCGCGATCCAGCAGCGCTCGCGCTCGGGATCGAAGTTGCGGATGAAGCTCGCCGTGATCCCGGCCACCAGGGCCTCGAACGTATCGTCCCAGCCGTATTCCGTCGCGTAGAGGACCGCCTGGCGGTGGGTGATCCAGCCCATGTCGCCGGGCCTGTGAGGCCCGAGCGTGAAGCCCTCCTCCGGCGCATCGCCTAGGATTTCCTGGATCTCCGCCATGGCGCGCAGGAGCGCCCGGCGCCGGCCATCGGTGAGCGGACCGAGCAGGCGCGCCACCTGCTCGCGCGAGGCGAGATCGAGCGGCCCGAACGCCGCGTGGCCCATTTCGGTGAGCGTCAGGCGGGCACGCCGCCCGTCATCCGGCGCAGCTTCCCGGCTCAGCAGGCCCGCCGACCGGAAGCGCTTGAGGATGCGGCTGAGATAACCCGCGTCGATTGCGAGGTCGCGGACGAGGTCGCCGGCCGTGGCCTCGGCTCGGTTCGCCAGCTCGTAGAGGACGCGCGCCTCGGCCAGCGAGAAGCCGCTGTCGAGGAGGCCCTCGTTCAGGAGGTCCGCCTGCCGCGTGTAGAAGCGCGTGAAGCCCCGCACCGCCGCGATCGCGGCTTCGTCCGTCCCGCCCATGACCCGTCACCGCTTTCCAGGCGAGACTGGCCAGAATATTTGACTGCGTCAACTATATGGTGGCGGCGCTCTGTCGGTCGTGAACGAGCCGGTGAATGAAGGCGAGCTTCTTCTCCACCGCGGGCGACAGCACGAAGGGGTACAGATCGCTCTGGCCCATGCAGCGGTTCACGCTGTTCAGCGCGAACGCGATGGGCAGCCAGGTTCGGATCAGCGGCTCGAAATCGCCCGGCCCGTAGACATCCACGTCCGCCTCCGCGGCGAGCAATCCCGTCTGGTCCCCCTCCGGCCGGACGCTCATGCCGAAGGCGCGGGCCATCTCGAGGCAATCGACGATGTGGAGGTAATGCGCCCATGTCTCGGCGAAATCCTCCCAGGCATGCGTGGTCGCGTAGGCGGAGATGTAGTTCTCCTGCCAGTTCGGCGGGACGCCCTGCTCGTAGTGGCGCTTGAGGGCCTCGCCGTAATCCTCCTCGTCGTTGCCGAACACGGCCCGGCACTCGGCCAGCCGGCCGCCATCCCGCACCAGGATGTCCCAGTAGAAGTGCCCGACCTCGTGCCTGAAATGGCCGAGCAGCGTCCGGTAGGGCTCCCCCATGGCGGCGCGGCGCCGCTCCCGTTCCGCGTCGTCGGCCTCGGCGAGCGCGATCGTGATGAGGCCGTCGTCGTGGCCGGTCATCACCTTGGGGCCGGTCGGGGTCGGCGGATCGGCCAGGAAGTCGAAGACCAGCGGCTCGTTCGCCTCGCCCTGGGCGGGCGTTGGCAGCCGGAGCCGCAGCAGTTGGTAGAACAGGCGGTGCTTGGCGTCCTCCATCTTCCGCCAGGCTTCCTGCGCGCCGGGCTGGCTGAGATCCGGGATGGTGCGGTTGTGCCGACAGGCGCGGCAGAGCGTGTCGGGGCTCTCCGCCCGGATCAGCCAGTTGCAGACCTCGTGCTCGGCGTTGGAGCAGAAGCGGTAGAGGCCGCCGTCGCTCGCCAGGGATCGCCAGGCGCCGTCGCCGCTCGGCTCCAGGGCGGCCAGGATGTCGGCCTCGGGAATGTAGCCAAGGCGGTGGCCGCAGCGCTCGCATTTCACGTTCTCGAAATAGAGCAGCTGCCCGCAATGCGGGCACTTGAACAGCTTCATGCGGCCGGCTCGGTCGTTCTGTGGTGCGGGGAGCAGGCCGAACAATTGCGGGCGCACCACATTGTTCCTGGCCTCTATTTCACCTAGCCCGAGCACGATGGAGAGCAGCGGCTCAGGACTTCTCCGCTTGGTCGGCAACGCGGTGCTGATCGGGGGGCTCATCTACCTCGCCCTTCTCGCCCTGCTCTACACGCAGCAGCGGCGGCTGCTCTTCCCGGCCTCGTCCCTGCGCGTGACGGCCGCGGAGGCCGGCCTGCCCGAGATGCAGGATGTCGAGATCAGGACGGCGGACGGCGAGCGCATCCTCGGCTGGTGGAAGCCGCCCGAGCCCGGCCGCGCCCTCATCCTCTACTTCCACGGCAATGGCGGCAGCCTCTGGAACCGCCGCGAGCGGGTGCGTCTGCTCACGCGCGACGGTCGCGGCCTGCTGATCGTCAGCTATCGCGGCTATTCCGGCTCCACGGGCTCGCCGTCCGAGGAGGGGCTGCGCGAGGACGCGCGGGCGGCGCGGGACTGGCTGAACTCGTATCAGCCCGAGCGCATCGTCCTGTACGGCGAGTCGCTCGGGACGGGCGTTGCCGTCCGCCTCGCGACGGAACGGCCCGTGGGCGGGGTGATCCTCGACGCACCCTACACGTCGACGGCAGACGTCGCGCGCGGGGTCTACTGGTTCCTGCCGATCGCCCTCCTGATGCGCGACCAGTTCCGGTCGATCGATCGCATCGGGGACGTGAAGGTGCCGCTCCTCGTGATGCACGGCGAGGACGATGCCGTGATCCCGATCGCGCTGTCGGAACTCCTGTTCAACGCCGCCAACGAGCCGAAGCGCTATGTGCGCCTGCCCGGGATCGACCATGTCTCGATCCTGGAGGCAGGCGGCATCGACCATGTCCGCTCCTTCCTGGGCGAGGTCGAGAAGCGGCTCGCCCCCGGCGAGGCGGTCAGGCCTTGAGCGGATCGTGGCCCCAGTTCATGAGCGAGTAGCGCCAGCGCGAATGCGTCTTGTCCTCCTTCGGCCCGCCCTGCGCCATGTGGCGGTGGACGTAGCCGACGACCTTCCGCATGTGCCGGTAATCGTCCTCGGTCAGATCGCTCTTCCGCCGTCGCCGGATCTCGACGATCCGCCGCCCCTCCTGGTGCCCGACGGCCTCGCTCTCGCCTTCGTGGGTCCAGCCGACCGAGCGGCTCTCCTCCGTCCGGAGCCACTTCTCCAGGGCTGCCGGGCTCATGTTCACGGCCGACCGGAAATCGGCCCAGACCCGCTTGCGCTCCGCCTCGTCCAGGCTCTCGGCACCTTGCGCCATCGGCGATCTCCCTTCCCGGCCGACAACGCCGCGGAAGGGATCCCCGATCGGACCCGCTCGAACTCGTGAACGGCGCCCGCTACTGGAACGGGTTCAGCGACGCCACGCCGGCGCCGCGCCCCCGCCGGGCGATGCTGTTGCCCGGATCGATCGTGGTCGCCCGGCTGAAGCTCTCCTGCGCCTCGGTCTTGCGGCCGAGCTTGTCGAGCGCCACGCCGCGCCACGCCCAGGAATCGGCGTCCTTGTTGTTGATGTTCAGCGCCGCGTTGAAATCCTCGACCGCCTTGTCGAGCTGGTTCGTGGTGATCAGGCTCTGGCCGCGCGCCGCATACGGGGCGGCCACATAGGCGTTCCGGTCGATGGCCGCGTCGAAATCGATGATCGCCTCGCGATGGCGCCCCATGCGCTGGTAGACGAGGCCGCGGGCGTGCAGCGCTTCCGCCGATTCCGGCGTCAGCCGGATCGCCTGGCTCAGGTCGGAGAGGGCGGCGTCGTAGTTGCCGCGCGCGCGCTCGAGATTGGCGCGGCCGATATAGGCCGGGCCGTAATTCGGATCGGACTCGATGGCGCGGGAGAAATCCGCATAGGCCGCGTCGTTGCGGTTCGTCTGCCGGTTCGCCAGGCCGCGATTCGTATAGGCCGGCGCGTTGTTCGGATCGATCTGCAACGCCTTGCTGAAATCGGCGATCGCGTCGCCGAACCGCCCGGACCGGGCGAGCGCGGCGCCCCGCGTATTGTAGGCGCTCGCATCGTTCGGATTGCGCTGCACGACATCCGTGAGCGACTCGATGTTGATCGAGGCCGTCCCGGTCTTGTCCTCTTCGAGGACCGCGACCTGCGGCCCGCGTCCCGTCTGCCCGACGGTGTTGCACCCCGCGAGCGCGGCCGACAGCGCAGCCGCCCCGATGATGCCCCACTTCCGTCCGCTTGACGCAACCATAAGCTCAAACTCCCGTCCGCCGGCCGGAAGGTGTCGGCTCGTGGTTAGGAAAAACTGAAGAGATCAGATCGCCGGGGTCGCGGCAACCGGACGCGGGGCCGCCGGGCGAACCTCGCCGGGGCGGCCAGGGCGAGCGCCGCCACGCGGCGGCGGCTTCGGCTTGGACGGCAGCAGGCCTTCGCGCTGCATGCGTTTGCGGATCAGCTTGCGCGCGCGGCGAACGGCCTCGGCCTTCTCGCGCGCCTTCTTCTCCGATGGCTTCTCGTAATGGCCACGGAGCTTCATCTCGCGGAAGATGCCTTCGCGCTGCATCTTCTTCTTCAGGGCGCGAAGCGCCTGGTCGACGTTGTTGTCCCGAACGAGAACCTGCACGCGTGCTCCTCGAGGTGCCTCTTCGCTGACCGCCAGCGTAAATCTCGGAAACGACTAAAGGGCGCAACCGCGCAGGCCTGCGCCGAAGCGCGGCCGATAGCAGAGTCGCAAAACCCTGTCCAGGATGATCTCAGCAGAATTCAGGACTTTCTCAGGAGCCGGTAAAGACCCTCGTCACATGGCCCATTTTGCGTCCGGCGCGGGCCTTGGCCTTCCCGTAATGGTGGAGATGCGCGCCGGGTGTCGCGAGGATCTCCGGCCAGGCCTCGATGTCCGTGCCGATCAGGTTGCGCATCTCGATCCGCCCCCGGCGAAGGGTGGAGCCGAGCGGCCAGCCGCAGATGGCGCGGACATGCTGCTCGAACTGCGAGGTCTCCGCCCCCTCGACCGTCCAGTGGCCGGAATTGTGCACCCGGGGCGCGATCTCGTTCACGAGGATGCTCGCGCCCTCGCCTTCGCCGACCACGAACATCTCGACCGCGATCACGCCGACATAGTCGAGCGCCTCGGCGATGCGCCGGGCCGCCGCGATGGCTATCTGCTCCGTCGCGGCCGGAAGCCCGCTCGGCAGCCGCGTCACGTCCAGGATCCCGCCCCGGTGCTCGTTCCAGCACGGATCATAGGCCGCGAAGGCGCCGTCCCGTCCGCGAGCGCCGACGATGGAGATTTCCTGGCTGAAGCCGACGAAGCCTTCGAGGATCGCCGGGGCGCCGCCGAGCTGGGCCCAGGCTTCCTCGGGTGAATCGCCGGGCCCGATCCGGACCTGGCCCTTGCCGTCGTAACCGAAGCGGCGGGTCTTCAGGATGGCGGGTGAGCCGAGCTCGGCCAGGGCTTCGGCCAGTTCGGCCGCGCTTCCGACTACCCGGAAGGGTGCCGTCGGAATGTCGAGCCCCGCCACGAAGCTCTTTTCGACGAACCGGTCCTGGGTCGTCGCGAGCGCCTTGGCGCCCGGATAGAGCGGATGCGCCGCGGCGACGATCTCGGCCGTCCGGGCCGGGACGTTCTCGAACTCGTAGGTGACGACGTCGACCGCCTCGGCGAAGGCCCGCAGCGCCGTCTCGTCCTCGTAATCGGCGACGGTGTGCCGGGCGGATACGTCAAAGGCCGGGCTGTGCGGATCGGGACAGAGGACGTGCGACCTGACCCCGAGCTGAGCGGCCGCCAGCGCCAGCATGCGGCCGAGCTGGCCGCCGCCCAGAATCCCGATCGTGGCGCCGGGCGCGAGCCGGTCAACCATCGTCGCGCGGCCGCTCCGCGACCTCCTCGGTCCGGGCGAGACGCCAGGCATCGAGCCGCCGCGACAGCTCCTTGTCCCCGAGGGCCAGGATGGAGGCGGCCAGGAGCGCCGCGTTCACGGCGCCGGCGCGGCCGATCGCCAGGGTGCCCACGGGCACGCCGGCCGGCATCTGCACGATGGACAGGAGGCTGTCCTGTCCGGAGAGCGCCTTCGATTCGACGGGAACGCCGAGCACCGGCAGCGTCGTCATTGAAGCCGCCATGCCGGGCAGGTGCGCGGCGCCGCCCGCGCCCGCGATGATCACCTTGAAGCCCGCATCCCGTGCGCCCTTCGCGAAGTCGAAGAGCCGGTCCGGCGTGCGGTGCGCGGACACGATGCGGTCGTCGTGGGGAATGCCGAGGGCGTCCAGCGTTTCGGCGGCATGCCGCATCGTGGCCCAGTCGGATTGGCTTCCCATGATGATCGCGACGGGTGCTTCACCCGTGTTCATGCCCGTCTGTCCCCGCGGAAAAGGGCCGCTTAGAGGAGGGCACGGGGTTGGGCAAGCGTTCGCCGCAGGCGCCCGGCCTCTCCCCGGGGCCCGCCATGCGGGTCGGGAGGGCGGGGGCCCTCCGCGTCAGGCGATGATGTCGGGCGTGACCTGGTCCTCGAGGAAGGACATCCGATCCTTCAGGATCAGCTTTCTCTTCTTCAGACGCTGAACCTGAAGCTGGTCTCCGCCGTTCATGTTCTCGAGCGCCTCGATAGCTGAATCGAGGTCGCGATGCTCCTGTCGGAGCCGCGACAGCTCGGCCTGCATCGCAGCTAACGGATCGTCGTCCTGTTCCAGCTCCATCGCGGCTCCCGAGCGTCGCAATGTTCACCCGAAGGCGGCTGCGACTATGCTGCCGCCCCGGCATCGCAGCAAGGCTGCCCTGCGGTCAAGCTGCGGCGCCTCGCCACAGGTTCGCCACGAATCGAGTCGCACACTTCATCCGCTAGCAACAGGTGAGGAGACATCAATGCCGCTGCAGAATCATCTGTCCGAGCTTGAGCGCCGTCACGAAGCTCTCGAGCGCGAGATTCATGGTATCGCCGCACGTCCCTCGGCCGACCCGGTAAGAGTGGCTGAACTCAAGCGGCGGAAGCTGCAGCTCAAGGACGAAATCTACCGCCTGAAGCGGCCGTCCCACTAAATTCGCATTGAAGCTCTGAGATTTTGCCGCCGCCCGCCAGGGCGGCGGTTTTCGCTTGCCTTCAGACGGCCTGCGCCATCTCGCGCAGGCGGAATTTCTGGATCTTGCCCGTCGAGGTCTTCGGCAGTTCCACGAACACGACGTGGCGCGGCACCTTGTAATGGGCGAGGTTGGCGCGGCACCAGGCGACGATCTCCTCGGGCGAGACCATCTCCGAGGGCTTGAGCTCCACGAAGGCGACGGGCGTCTCGCCCCATTTCTCGTCGGGCTTCGCCACCACGGCCGCGGCCTGGACGGCGGGATGCTTGTAGAGCGCCTCCTCGACCTCGATCGAGGAGATGTTCTCGCCGCCCGAGATGATGATGTCCTTGGACCTGTCCTTCAGCTGGATGTAGCCGTCGGGGTGCTTGACCCCGAGATCCCCGGAGTGGAACCAGCCGCCCGCGAAGGCGGCTTCGCTGGCCTTCGGGTTCTTCAGGTAGCCCTTCATCACGACGTTGCCGCGGAACATGACCTCGCCGAGCGTCTCCCCGTCGGCCGGAACCGGCTCCATGGTCGCCGGATCCCGCACGTCGAGCGCGTCCAGCGGCACGTAGCGGACTCCCTGGCGCGCCTTCCTGACAGCCTGGTCCCCGGCCGGCAGGTCGTCCCATTCCGGATGCCACTCGTTCACCACGGCCGGGCCGTAGGTCTCCGTCAGGCCGTAGACATGGGTGACGTTGAACCCGGCCTGGGCCATCGCGGCGAGGACGGCTTCCGGCGGCGGCGCGGCCGCCGTGATGAACTCGACGCGGTGCGGCAATTCGCGCCTGTCTCCCGCCGGCGCGTTCAGCAGCGTCGACATGACGATGGGGGCTCCGCACAGATGCGTGACCCCGTGATCCGCGATGGCGTCGTACATCGCCTTCGCCCTGACCCAGCGCAGGCAGACATGCGTCCCGGCCAGGATCGAGATGGTCCAGGGGAAGCACCAGCCGTTGCAGTGGAACATCGGCAGCGTCCACAGATAGACGGGATGCCGGCCCATCCCGGCCGAGAGCACGTTGCCGATCGCCGTCAGGTAGGCGCCGCGATGATGGTAGACGACGCCCTTCGGGTCGCCGGTCGTGCCGGAGGTGTAGTTCAGGGCGATGGCGTCCCACTCGTCGGCCGGGGGCTGCCACGCGAAGCCGGGATCGCCCTCCGCGACCAGCGCCTCGTATTCCACCTCGCCGAGGCGCTCGCCGGGCCCGTCATATTCCGGGTCGTCGTAGTCGATCACCAGCGGCGTCCGGCCGGACTTCGCGAGCGCCGCCTTCACGACCGTCGAGAACTCCCGGTCCGTGATCACGACCTTGGCCTCGCCATGGTCGAGCGTGAAGGCGATCGTCGCCGCGTCGAGCCGGGTGTTCAGGGTGTTGAGCACCGCGCCGCACATGGGCACGCCGTAATGGCATTCGAGCATGGCCGGCGTATTGGCCAGGACCACGGCCACCGTGTCGCCAGGCCCGACCCCACGCCTGTTCAGGGCCGAAGCCAGCCGTCTCGCCCGGGCGTAGAACTCCGCATAGGAGCGGCGGAGCCCGCTATGGACGATCGCCGTGCGATCGGGAAAGGTTTCTGCCGCACGTTCCAGGAACTGGAGCGGGCTCAGCGGCTGGTGGTTCGCCGGATTGCGATCGAGATCCCGGTCGTAGGCGGACACGTGGCCCCTCCCCTCAAGCTTTGCCTCAGCTTTAGGGGGCGAGTGCACCGCCCGCAATCATGACGGCGCGCGCTCAGAAGTCGATCGCGCGACCGCCGATTTCCCAGTCGTCGTAGCGGACGGGCTCGAGGCCGCCGCGACCGTTGTGCTCCGGGTTCCGGGCGATCTCGGCGGCCCGTCGGTCCACTTCGGCCCGCCGCTCGGCTGCCTCGGCGAGGGCGCGCCTCGCGGCCTCGCTCAAGGATTTTCCGTGGGCGGCACCGAGTGGTGCGTCTTGTCGCGCCCCCCCTTCAATTCCCACATTCACGGCAGGGATATCGGTCATTCTACGGAGGTGGAGGACGGGATGAACACCGTCAAGACATGGGTTCTTCTGGCGGGGCTCACGGCGCTGTTCGGCGTGGTCGGTTATGCGCTCGGCGGCACGACCGGCATGGTCATGGCGCTCGGCTTCGCGGCCGCCACGAATCTGTTCGCCTTCTGGAACTCGGACCGGCTCGCGCTGTCGGCGCACGGGGCCGTCGAGGTCGATCCGCGCTCCGCGCCCGATCTCGTCGCGATGGTCGGCCAGCTCGCGTCGCGCGCGGGCCTGCCCATGCCGCGGGTCTACGTGATCGAGAGCGCGCAGCCGAACGCCTTCGCGACGGGCCGCAATCCGGCGAATGCCGCGGTCGCGGTCTCGACCGGGCTCCTGCACGCGCTCAGCCGGGAGGAGCTGGCCGGCGTGATCGCCCACGAGCTCGCCCATATCCGCAGCCGCGACACGCTGCTGATGACGGTGACGGCCACGGTGGCGGGCGCCATCTCGACACTGGCGCAGTTCGGCTTCATGTTCGGCGGGCGCGGGGGCGAGCGGACCAATCCGATCGTCGTGATCGCCACCGCCCTTCTCGCACCCATTGCAGCGATGATCATCCAGTTCGCGATCAGCCGGTCGCGCGAATACGAGGCCGACCGCGCGGGCGCGGAGATCTGCGGCAACCCGCTCTGGCTCGCCTCGGCCCTCGCGAAGATCGACCAGAGCGCCCGGCGCATCGTGAACGTGGAGGCGGAACGCCACCCGGCGACCGCGCCCCTCTTCATCATCAACCCGCTGACCGCGGGCGGAGTAGACAACCTGTTCTCGACACATCCCGCGACCGAAAACCGGATCGCCGCCCTCCAGGACCTCGCCCGGTCGGGCTCCGGCCACCCTCCCGCCGTCGGCGCGCGCCGCTCGCCCTGGGGCCGGTCCGCCCGGACGAACCCGTGGCGGTGAGGCGCGCGGGCCGTCCCCCGCAACGCGACGAGAAGCCGGCCGCAGCGCCGTCCGATCCGCCGGGCATGCAGGCACGCCGCGCCGCCTATGCGAGCGTCGCCGAGGTGCTTCGCGGCGGCGCCACGCTCGACGACGTGCTGGCCCGGAGCGGCGAGACCGATCCGCTGGCGAGGGCGATCGCGGTCACCACCTTCCGGCGCCTCGGCACGCTCGGCCGGGTCCTGAACGCGCGGCTCTCCAAGGGGCTGTCGGCCGACGAGCGCTCCTTCGCGCTTCTCGCGACCGGCGCGGCGCAGATCCTGTTTCTCAAGGTTCCCGACCATGCGGCCGTCGACCTGTCGGTCGAGCTCGCCCGCCGCGACCCGAAGCTCCGGCACCTGACGGGCGTGGCGAATGCCGTGCTGCGCCGGGTCGCGCGCGAGCGGGACGACATCCTGGCCGAGGAGGTCTCGCCCCTCGAGGACGCTCCCGTGTGGCTGGCCGAGCGCTGGGCCCGGACCTACGGGCCGGAGCGCGCCACAGCCATCGCCCGGGCCCATCGCGAGGGGGCGACGGTCGATATCAGCATCAAAAGCGATCCCGAGGGCTGGGCCGACCGGCTCGGCGGCACGCTGCTGCCGACCGGCAGCATCCGGCTCGAGGACAAGACGGCGATCCCCGAACTCCCGGGCTTCGAGGCCGGCGAATGGTGGGTGCAGGATGCGGCCGCCGCCATCCCGGCCCGGCTGCTCGCGCCACGGCCCGGCGAGCGCATCCTGGATCTCTGCGCCGCCCCGGGCGGCAAGACCGCCCAGCTCGCGGCGGCCGGCGCGGAGGTCACGGCCGTGGACCGCTCCGCCCCGCGGCTGAACCGGCTCCGGCAGAACCTCGCGCGCCTCGGGCTCCGGGCCGAGGTCGTGTGCCGCGACGGGCTCGCCTTCGAGGCCGAGCCCTTCGATGCGGTCCTGCTCGATGCGCCCTGCACGGCCACCGGCACGATCCGGCGGCACCCGGACGTCGCCTGGACCAAGAAGGAAAGCGACCTCGCGAGCCTCGCCGGCCTGCAGGCCCGCCTGCTCGACCATGCGGCCGGGCTGGTGCGGCCCGGCGGGCGCCTCGTCTATTGCGTCTGCTCGCTCGAGCCGGAAGAGGGCGAGGAGCAGGCGGCCGCCTTCCTGGCCCGGCACCCCGATTTCGAGAGGCAGGCCATCGGGCGGGACGAGACGGGCCTCGGGTCCCAGGCCGTGACGGCCGAGGGCGATCTGCGGACCCTGCCCGACGGGACGGGCCTCCCGGACAGCATCGGCCGGGGATTGGACGGGTTTTTCGCGTTCCGGGTCTCGCGCAAGCCCGGCTGATGCGCCATGGGAGAGTGTGGCTGTCTCAGCCGCACCTCACTCACGCGGGCCCCAGCCTTCCTCAGGGCCCGGTCAAGCGGGATTAGCGTTTGGGTTGGGCAGCCGATCGCTGGCGGCTCTACGGTCTGGCCCTGAAAGAGGCGGGCCGCGTGCCGATCCTCTGGCTTCGCCGCACCGCGCGCAGCGCGGCCTGGCGCGTGTCCAGGCCGGAGCGGCTGCTCTTCGCGCCCCAGGACCTCCGGACCAGCGACCCCACCGTCGCGCAGGACATCTATTCCGGCCTCTTCACCTTCGCGGGCCGGGACGTGGAGACGCGCGGGCGCTCGCCCTTCGAGCTGGAGCCGCCGACGGCGGAATGGGCGCGGGCCCTCTACGGCTTCTCCTGGCTGAGGCACCTGCGCGCCGCCGACACGCCCCTCGCCCGCGAAAATGCCCGCGCGCTGGTCGGCGAGGCGGTCGGTCCGCGGCGGCATGAACTCGCCCGCGGCGTCGCCCGCGAGCCGCGCGTCGTGGCGCGGCGGGTCATCTCCTTCCTGTGCCAGTCGCCGCTCGTCCTCAACGGCGCGGATCCGGCCTTCTACGCCTCGTTCCTGCGGGCGATCGGCCGCGGCGCGGCCGAGCTGGAAGGCGATGCGCTCGCCGCCCGGGTCCCGCTCGACCGTCTCCATGCCGCGATCGCCCTCAGCTACGCCGCGCTCTGCTGCGGCGGGCTCGAGAACCGGTTGAAACGGGCCACCCGCCTCCTGGCGACGGAGCTCGATGCGCAGATCCTGCCGGATGGCGGCCACATCAGCCGCCACCCCGGAATCCTCGTCGAGCTCCTGCTCGACCTCCTGCCGCTCCGCCTGCTCTATTCCAGCCGCTCGATCGAGCAGCCCGAGGCGCTCGGCCGGGCGATCGACCGCATGATGCCCATGCTGCGCTATCTCCGCGGGGGCGGCCGGGAGCTCGCGCTTTTCAACGGCATGGGGCCGACCCCCGTCGACCAGGTCGCGACCCTGCTCTCCTACGACAGCGTCCGCGGCGCGCCGCCGAGCCATGCCGAGCAATCCGGCTATGCGCGGCTGGACGCGGCCGGGCTGGTCGTGATCGCCGATACCGGGCCGGCGCCGCCGCTCGATTCCTCGGCATCGGCCCATGCCGGCTGCCTCTCCTTCGAGATGACCGCCCAGGGCGTCCCCGTGGTGGTGAATGTCGGCTCGTCCGCGGCGCCCGGCCCCGCCCGCTCGGCGGCGCGCCGGACGGCCGCCCATTCCACGCTCGAGCTCGGCGATGTCTCGTCCGGCCTCTTCCTCGAGGATGCCCGGGGCGAGGTCGCGCGCTTCGTGCAGCGGCAGCTCGGGCCCGTCCTGGCGCGCGGCCCCGCCGTGGTCCGGGTGGAGAAGAAGACGGAGCCGGACGGCTCGATCGCGTGCACGGCCCGGCATGACGGCTACGAGCCGCGCTTCGGGGTCACGCACGAAAGGGAGTGGCGCCTCCGGCCCGGCGGCGCGCGGCTCGACGGCACCGACCGCGTCCTCGGGACGGGCCGGCATCGCGAGCGTCCGCCCGCGCCGGTGATCCGGTTCCACCTGCACCCCAACGTCCTGCCGCGGCCCAGTTCGGCGACGGCGGTGGAGCTGACGCTCGGCCCCGGCGGCGAGGTGTGGCGCTTCCTGAGCGAGGATGTCGCGCCGACCCTCGAGGAAAGCATCTATTTCGGCGGGCCGCAGGGCCGGCGCCCGACGACCCAGATCGTCCTCCGGCTTCCGCCGCCCGCGCAGGATGCGCCGACGACAATCCGCTGGAGCTTCGAACGTGTGCTAGAGAGGCACCCGCAGGCGGCCGAGCAAGCCGCCGAAGCGTCACTTGAGCCTGCGGCCGCCGAGACCGCGCCGCAATCCTGACCAGAGTTAAGCCATGCCAAGCGATCTCCGGCGCATCACCCGCGCCCTCCTGTCCGTTTCCGACAAGACCGGGCTCGTGCCCTTCGCGCAGGCGCTGGCCCAGCGCGGCGTCGAGCTGGTCTCCACGGGCGGCACCCATGCGGCCCTCGTGGCGGCCGGCCTGGAGGTGCAGGAGGTCTCGGAGCTGACGGGCTTTCCGGAGATGATGGACGGCCGGGTCAAGACGCTGCACCCGGCCGTGCATGGCGGCCTCCTGGCCGTGCGGTCGAACCCGGAGCACCAGGCCGCCATGCTGGCCCATGGCATCCCCAGCATCGACCTCCTGGTCGTGAACCTCTACCCCTTCGAGGCGACCGTCGCGGCCGGCAAGGGCTATGACGATTGCGTCGAGAACATCGATATCGGCGGCCCCGCCATGATCCGGGCTGCAGCCAAGAACCATGCGGATGTCGCCGTGGTCGTGGACCTCGCCGATTACGACGCGATCCTGGCGGACCTCGCGGACCATGACGGCTCGGTCACGCTGACGCTGCGCAAGCGCCTCGCCCAGACCGCCTATGCGCGGACGGCCTCCTACGATGCCGCGATCTCCAACTGGCTGGCCGGCCAGATCGGCGAGGCCACCCCCGCCTTCCGGGCGATCGGCGGCACCCTCGCGGAAGCGATGCGCTACGGCGAGAACCCGCATCAATCGGCGGCCTTCTACCGCGGCCCCGAGGCGCGGCCGGGGGTCGCGACCGCCCGCCAGGTGCAGGGCAAGCAGCTCTCCTACAACAACGTCAACGATACCGACGCCGCCTTCGAATGCGTGGCCGAGTTCGACCCGGCCCGCTCGGCCGCCGTGGCGATCATCAAGCACGCCAATCCCTGCGGCGTCGCGGAGGGCGAAAGCCTGCTCGACGCCTACGAGAAGGCGCTGCGCTGCGACCCGGTCTCCGCCTTCGGCGGCATCGTGGCCCTGAACCGGACGCTCGATGCCGAGGCCGCGCGGAAGATCGTGGAGATCTTCACGGAGGTGATCATCGCGCCCGACGCCTCCGATGAGGCGATCGCCATCGTGGCCGCGAAGAAGAACCTGCGCCTTCTCCTGACGGACGGCCTCCCGGATCCGCGCTCTTCCGGCCTCGTGGTCCGCACCGTATCCGGCGGGTTCCTGGCCCAGTCGCGGGACAATGCCGTGGTGGACGACATGGACCTGAAGGTTGTCACCAAGCGCGCGCCCACGAACGAGGAGCTGGGCGACCTCCGCTTCGCCTTCCGGGTCGCCAAGCACGTGAAGTCGAACGCCATCGTGTACGCCAAGGACGGCGCCACGGTCGGGATCGGGGCCGGCCAGATGAGCCGGGTCGATTCCTCCCGCATCGCCGCCTGGAAGGCCGCCGAAGCCGCCAGGACCGCCGGCCTGCCCGAGAGCCTCGCCAAGGGCTCGGTCGTCGCCTCAGACGCGTTCTTCCCCTTCGCGGACGGGCTCCTGGCGGCCGCGGAGGCCGGCGCCACGGCCGTGATCCAGCCGGGCGGCTCCATGCGGGACGAGGAGGTCATCCGGGCCGCCGACGAGGCCGGGCTCGCCATGGTCTTCACGGGACACCGCCACTTCCGGCACTGACGGCGTTTACGCTTCCTTGGCCATGGAGCCGCCACCTTTCGGAACAAAGGAACGCGTCCCTCCAGCGGTTCGGCCATGAAGCTCAAGACGATCCTGGCGGCGCTCGCCCTCGCGCCGCTTCTCGCCCAATGCGCCGGGGACGACCTGACCAAGGTCGTCCCATCGGACAAGGTCACGACCACCACGCGCGACGCCGCACAGGCGGCCGCCCTGATCTCGGAATACCGCAAGGCGCGCGGGCTCGGCCCGGTGGTGGCCGACACCGCCCTGAACGGCGCCGCCGAGCACCAGGCCCGTGCGGTCGCGGAGGCCGGAAAGCTCTCGCACGGAGCCTTCGCGACCCGGATGGCGAGCTTCAAGATCGGCGGGCACTCGGCCGAGAACCTGTCGGCCGGTTCGGACAACGTCGCCGGCGCGATCGCGCGCTGGAAGGCCTCCCCCGGCCACAACGAGAACCTGCTCATGCCGCAGGCGCGCCGCATCGGGCTCGCCCGCGCCGACAGCCCGCAGCACGGCTACCGCCATTACTGGGCGCTCGTCCTCGCGCAGTAGCCGCCCGACATTGCGGGATCACGGCAACATTCCCTGAAGGATTGAACCTTTATCCTTCGCGCCCATGGACGTGGTGACCTATGCCCGTCGGGGCGACACGCGACCGGCCGCGGCGGCCGATTCCGACCGGCCGGATCCGGACGGCGCACGCATCGCGTGGGTCGATGCCGCCAAGGGCATCTGCATCATCCTCGTGGTGATGATGCATGCGACCCTCGGGGTCGGGGCCGAGATGGGCCGCGAAGGCTTCATGCACTGGGTCGTCGCCTTCGCCAAACCCTTCCGGATGCCGGATTTCTTCCTGGTTTCGGGGCTCTTCCTCGGCCGGGTGATCGCGCGCGACTGGCGGAGCTACGCCGACAAGCGCGTCGTCCACTTCTTCTACTTCTACCTGCTCTGGCTCGTGCTCCAGTCGGCCGCGAAATACGGCCAGGTCTCGGGCGGCTCGCCGCTCGGCTTCTTCCAGCACCTCGCGCACGGGCTCTACGAGCCCTATTCGACGCTCTGGTTCATCTATCTCCTGGCGGTCTTCTCCGTCGTCACGAAGCTGCTGCGGCACGTCTCGCCGAACGTCCTCCTCGCCGGCGCGGCGGTCCTGCAGATCCTGCCCATCGAGACGGGCTGGCTCGTGGTCGACGAGTTCTGCGAGCGCTGGGTCTATTTCCTGGCCGGCTACCTCCTGGCCGGGCGGATCTTCGGCCTCGCGGATTGGGCTTCCGCCAACCCGCGGCCGGCGCTGCTCGGCATCGCGCTCTGGGCCGTCGTGAACGGGGTGCTGGCCTTCGCGCCCGGCCCGGTCCCGGCCTTCCCGACCCTGGCGGAACTGCCGCTCGTCGGCCTTCTCCTGGGGCTCGCGGGTGCCGTCGCGATCGTGGCGGCGGCCTCGCTCCTCACCCGCAAGGCCGGCCAGGCGGCGGAGCCGCTGCGCTATTGCGGCCAGAATTCGATCGCCATCTATCTCGCCTTCTTCCTGCCGATGGCGGCGACCCGCACCATCCTGATCAAGACCGGCATCATCCAGGACGTCGGGATCGTGTCGCTCGTCGTCCTGATCGTCGCGATCGTCGCGCCGCTGGTGCTCGAGGGGCTCGTGCGCCGCACGCCGCTGTCCTTCCTGTTCCGGCGGCCGGCCTGGGCGCATATCGTGCCGCCGCGCCGGGGCGTGCGGCTCCAGGCCGCCGAGTGACCGGCTAGTCGGCGGTCGAGCCGCGCAGCGCGAGCTCGCCCCGCGCCGCCCTGATCTCGTCGACCGCCGCCGCGATCTTCATCTCGAGAAGCTTCGCCCCGCGCTCGGCGGATGCGCGCGTCGGGTCGCCATCCGACCCGGTCTGCTCCGACCAGACGGGGCGGTCCGTCCAGCGCTCGAGCTTCACGCCGGCCGGATGGGCGGCCAGCAGCTCGGACGTATCCTGGATCCCGCCATGCCGGCCGATGCTGCCCGTGGTCTCGCCCTGCGACCTGAGCCATGCGAGCTGCGCGGGATCTGCGCCATAATCCCTCACGCTGATCGCCTTGACGCCCTCCCCGGC
The DNA here is from genome assembly GCF_049446235.1 of Enterovirga sp. CN4-39. Lineage (NCBI taxonomy): Bacteria > Pseudomonadati > Pseudomonadota > Alphaproteobacteria > Hyphomicrobiales > Methylobacteriaceae > Enterovirga > Enterovirga sp. CN4-39. The sequence goes on from NZ_JBMSEF010000008.1 coordinate 243,107, forward strand.
CCATTCGCGGGAAAGCCGTTCGGCGACGGCGTTCTGCACGGGAAGGCTGTCGCCGTGGTCGGCGATGAAGCAGATCGTCCGGAAGCCGGCCGCCTTGAGCGAGCGCGCGATGCCCTCGAGCGTCCCGGCATAGACCTCCGGCTTGACCCCGATCGTGCCCGGGAACCGCATGTGGCCCGTCGCCGGATCATGGCCGCCCTCGGGCACGAAGGATACGACCGGCGTCACCAGCGTGCGGCCGAGCGTCGTCGCGATGCGCCTCGCCGTATAGGCCACGATGCGGTCGTGCTTGCCGATCGCGAGATGCGGCCCGTTCTGCTCGAGCCCTCCGGACGGCACGATGACGGTCGTGTAGCCATGCTCCAGGAAGCCCCGGACCTCGACCCAGGTCAGCTCGGCGATCTCGACCTCGGCCGGCAGCGGCGCGGTCAGGCTGCGGGGCGCAAGCGCAACCATTCCGCCCAGCGCGAAGCAGGCCGCGAGGGCGAAGAGCCGACGCTGGCGCCGCGCCGCCGCGTTCTGGAGGGGAATGGTCGACATGGGGTTCCGGGCCGCAAGCACCGATCGAGCGGCCATGCCGGTTAACGATGGGTGAATCGAACCCCTCGAAGCGGAATTGCTGCGCGTCCTCGCGATCGGATCAGCCGGGCGTTAACGGGTGATCCACGACAATCCGCCCCATGGTCGAGGCCTATCTCCTGCCCGTCGCCCAGCACGTCTGGGGCACGGTCCTCCACATCCTGCCGGCCACGCTCGTGCTGGCCGGCGTGTTCACGGTGCTGCACTGGGTCGCGGAGCCCTGCAACAGGGGCGTGCCCTGGTGGCGCAAGCCGGGCCTGGTAACGGATTTCGTCTTCATGTTCGCGCTGCCGCTCGTCGGCAGCTGGATGCGCGTCTTCTTCCTGGCGATCGGGGCGCTCTACATCTACCAGGTCGGACCCGAAAATCTCGGCAGCTTCTTCGAGGGCGGGCACGGGCCGCTGTCCGGGCTTCCCTTCTGGGGGCAGGTCGCGGCCTTCCTGATCCTGGCCGACCTGATGATGTACTGGACGCACCGGCTCTTCCACGGCGCGTCGCTCTGGCGCTACCACGCGATCCACCACGCGCCCGAGCATCTCGACTGGACCTCGGCGACGCGGTTCCACCCGATCAACATCTTCTTCCACAGCGTGCTGGCCGACGCCGTCCTCCTCCTGCTCGGCATCTCGCCGCAGGTGCTGGTCTATCTCGGGCCCTTCAACGTCGCGATGTCGGCCTTCGTGCACGCCAATCTGGACTGGACCCTCGGGCCGTTCCGCTACGTCATCGCCGGGCCCGTCTTCCACCGCTGGCACCACACCGATCCGGAGCGGGGCGGATCGAAGAACTTCGCGCCGACCTTCCCGGTCTTCGACCTGATCTTCGGCACCTTCTACATGCCCAAGGGCGAGCTCCCCGACCGCTACGGGGTCGACGACAAGCAGTTCCCGGAGGGGTTTGCAGCGCAGATGCTCTATCCGTTCAGGAAGAACGGCGAAGCCGAGAGCGTCGCCCAGGCAGGCACTTCCGAGGTTCTGCCCGCGCGCTGAGCTTTCACCTTGCCGTGTGGTGAAAAGTAGCGCGGAACCAGCCAGGGTTCTGCCTTATTTGCTGCGTTTGATGCTGCCGTAAGGGCGCGGAGGCATGCGGCGCACCACATTGCTCAGTCTGGCGGCCGTGCTGCTCATGCTCGGCCTGTGCCTGGTCGCGTGGCGCGTCGTCCTCGCGCCGACGGTCCTGCGCGTCGCCGTCGGCCCGCTGGCCAGCGAGGACGCCCGGCTGATCGCCGCGGCCGGGCAGTATCTGGTCCGAGAGCACGAGGCGCTCCGCCTCAAGATCGTCCCGACCGACGGCGAGGCCGAAAGCGCCCGGGCCGTCGACGAGGACCGGGCGGATCTCGCGGTGGTGCGGACGGATGTCGCCATGCCCGAGCGGGCCCAGGCGGTCGCCATCATGCACCGGGACGCGATCACCATCGTGGCCCCGCCGTCCCGCGGCATCGCGACCATCTCCGACCTCAGGGGCCGCACGGTCGGGGTCGTCCGCCGGATGCCGGCGAACCTGCGCCTGCTCGAGCTCCTCCTGTCGCATTACGAAGTGCCCAAGGAGGGCGTCCGGACGGTCCTCCTGGACGGGCCCGAGCAGATCGAGGCGGCCCTCCGGTCGGGTCAGATCGACGCCGTGCTCGCGGTGGGAACGGTGAACGGCCGGACCGTGTCCGCAACCGTCTCGGCCGTCACGATGGCGGGGGACGGGGCGGGGCCGGTCTTCCTCGCCGTGAACGAGGCCGAGGCGATCGCCCAGCCCTCCCCGTATCACGACACGTTCGACATCGTCCCGGGCACCTTCGGGGGCACGCCGCCGCGGCCGTCCGAGACGGTCAAGACTCTCGGGGTCAACCACGTCCTGGTGGCCGCGACCTCCTTGCCGGACGCTGAGGTGTCGGAGCTGACGCGGCTCCTCTTCACGCTGCGGCCGGTGATCGCCCGCGAGATCCCGCTGGCCAACCGCATCGAGGCGCCCGAACTCGAGAACGGGCCTTCCACCCTGACGGTGCATCCCGGGGCGAGCGCCTATTACGAAGACGAGGTCCTGAGCTTCTTCGACCGCTACAGCGATTGGTTCTACCTGGGCCTGTTCGGGCTTTCGATCCTCGGCTCCGGCCTCGCCTGGCTGGCCTCGCAGGCCTCCAGCCACCAGCGGTCGAGCACGCTCGGCCTCCTGGACCGGCTGCTCGAGATCGTCCGGCATGCGCGGAGCGCCGAGGGCCTCTCGAAGCTGGACGAGTTGGAACGGGAGGCGGACGACATCCTCGGGGTCGCGCTGAGCCATGCCGGAACCGGGCGCCTCGACCAGCACGGGGTCTCCGCCTTCACGCTCGGGCTGGAACAGGCCCGCCAGGCCATCGCGGAGCGCCGCCGCACCCTCGGCCGCACGCGTCCCCTCCTCGCGCCGGCGGCCGAATAGGCCGGCTCTCTCACGCGGCCCGTTGCCGCAAGACGCCAGACGTATTATGTGCAGCGCAGCGTCATCACATCGTCAGCTGCGTTCGCCTGGACTCTGCATGCCTGCAGGAGCCCGTGCCGGCCGTTGCACGCGGACCGCTCGAGACACATGAACCTCCGAAACATCGCCATCATCGCGCACGTCGACCACGGCAAGACGACCCTCGTCGACAAGCTGCTCCAGCAATCCGGCTCGTTCCGGGAAAACCAGCGCGTCGCGGAACGCGTCATGGATTCGAACGACCTGGAGAAGGAACGCGGGATCACCATCCTGGCCAAGGCGACCTCCGTCGTCTGGAAGGACACCCGCATCAACATCGTCGACACGCCCGGCCACGCCGATTTCGGCGGCGAGGTGGAGCGCATCCTCTCCATGGTGGACGGCGTGATCGTCCTGGTCGACGCCGCCGAGGGCCCGATGCCGCAGACGAAATTCGTCGTCGGCAAGGCGCTGAAGATCGGCCTCCGGCCGATCGTGGCCATCAACAAGGTCGACCGCCCGGACGCCCGCGCGACCGAGGTGATCAACGAGGTCTTCGACCTCTTCGCGGCGCTCGACGCCACCGACGAGCAGCTCGACTTCCCGATCCTCTACGGGTCCGGCCGCAACGGCTGGATGTCCACCACGCCGGAGCAGCCGGCGGAGGCCAGCCTCGCCCCGCTCTTCGACCTCGTGCTGGAGCATGTCCCGCCCGCGAAGGTCGAGCCCGGCCCGTTCCGCATGCTGGGCACGCTGCTGGAGGCAAATCCCTTCCTCGGCCGCATCATCACGGGCCGCATCGCGTCCGGCACGGTGAAGCCGAACCAGACCGTGAAGGTGCTGGACCGCCAGGGCAACGTGGTCGAGACCGGCCGCGTCTCGAAGATCCTCGCCTTCCGGGGCATCGAACGCCAGCCGATCGAGGTCGGCGAGGCTGGCGACATCGTGTCCATCGCCGGGCTCGTGAAGGGATCGGTCGCCGACACCTTCTGCGACCCGTCGGTCGACACCCCGATCCAGGCGCAGCCGATCGACCCGCCGACCGTCACCATGTCGTTCATCGTCAACGATTCGCCGCTCGCCGGCACGGAGGGCGACAAGGTCACGAGCCGCATGATCCGCGACCGCCTGTTCAAGGAGGCCGAGGGCAACATCACGCTCAAGATCGAGGAGGCGTCCGACAAGGATTCCTTCTTCGTCTCGGGCCGCGGCGAGCTGCAGCTCTCCATCCTCATCGAGACGATGCGCCGCGAGGGCTTCGAGCTCGGCGTCTCGCGTCCCCGCGTTGTCATGCAGAAGGACGAGGACGGGAACCTGCTCGAGCCGATCGAAGAGGTCGTGATCGACGTCGACGAGGAGCATTCGGGCATCGTCGTGCAGAAGATGTCCGAGCGTAAGGCCGAGATGATCGAGATGCGGCCCTCGGGCGGCAACCGCCTCCGTCTCGTCTTCCATGCGCCGACCCGCGGCCTGATCGGCTACCAGGCCGAGCTCATGACGGACACGCGCGGCACCGCGATCATGAACCGCCTCTTCAAGGCCTACGAGCCGCACAAGGGCGAGATCGCGGGCCGGACCAACGGCGTCCTCATCTCGAACGACAACGGCGAGGCGGTCGCCTACGCGCTGTGGAACCTCGAGGATCGCGGCCCGATGGTGATCGAGCCGGGCTGGAAGGTCTACCAGGGCATGATCATCGGCATCCACACCCGGGACAACGACCTCGAGGTCAACGTCCTCAAGGGCAAGAAGCTGACGAACATCCGGACGACCTCGAAGGACGAGGCCGTGCGCCTGACGCCGCCGATCCGGATGACCCTCGAGCGCTCGCTGGCCTGGATCCAGGACGACGAGCTCGTGGAGGTCACGCCGAAGTCGATCCGCCTCCGGAAGGCGATCCTCGATCCGAACGACCGCAAGCGCGCCGAGCGCACCAAGGAAGCGGCCGCGTAAGGCCGGGCCAGCGGCAGCACGCCGCTGCGCGGCGCCGGGAACTTCGAGCCTCCCCCGGCGCTCTCCCTCCGGGCTGCCGGATCCGCCGAGCGGCCCGGAAGGCCGGGGGGCCATGCCTCACTTCTCGGTGGCATTTCGTAGCCGATGCAGTAACACTTCCTTAACTCTTGTTGAGGCGGTGAGATGAGCAGCTCGACGAGCCCAGTCAGCATCGTGCTGACCGTGACGGCGGTGGTGAGCGCTGGCGTTCTCCTGACGGCCGGCATCGCCCATTTCGGCGGCGGCACGCCCCAGCCCGGCGGGGCCACGGCTGGATCGTCCGGCTGCGACGACCGGATCTTCCCCTACGTTCAGCGCGACTGCCCAAAGCCGAATCTCGCGCAGGCGACGGCCGCTGTTGCACCCGCCAGGGCGCAGCCTCCTGCCGCGCCGTCTCCCGCCGAAGTCACCGTGGCCGAGACGGGCAGCGCCACCCGCAATCAGGAGCCCGCCGCCAGCCCGCCCCCCGTGCTCGCCCGCGCCGAGCGCATGCCCGAGGCGCAGGCGCCGGACGAGCCGGCGGAGGGCGCGAGGCCGCGAAAGCCGTTCGAGCCGATCACGGTCACGCGCGCCGAGAAGCCGCCCGTGGAGCGGAGTGAACCTCCGGCCCGGAACGTGCGCGTGATACCGATCGACCGGACCCACCTGGCGAAGGTGCCGCCGGCAGATCCGGCACAAGCCACGTCCGGCGAGCCATCCGAATCCGCGCAGCCCGCGATCACGGCCGTGCTGGGCCGGAGCACGCCCGCCGCCCCGCCGCCCGCCATGGAGGGAAGTCGGCCGTCGGCACCGGTCGAGCCCGCGAAGATGGCGTCAGGCACGGCGCGGCGCAGCCTCCCGGACCGGGACCGGAACGAAGCGGCCGTGCAGGCCGCCGGCCAAGCCGCCAAGCCTGCCGCGCCGGGCGAGGTCGCAGCCTCTACCCTGCTCGCGGCCCAGCACGTCGCGCCGGTCGCGCCCCCTGCCGCCGCATCGCCCGCGGCGCCCACCACATTGTCGCCCGCGCCCACTCCCCTGGCCGAGCTCAAGCCCGCCGAACCGGTGCCGCACGGCGCCACGCCCGTGCTCGACGGCGCGGCGCCGGCCGCGATCGCAGCCGCGGCCGGAACGACGCTTGGGCCCGCGGGCTCCCCGACCGCCGCGGGGCTGTCGCCGAACGAGAACCGCGACCGCGTCACCGTCACGTCTCTCCAGGGGACAGCGCCGACGCCCGGCCCCGTGACGATCACGGTGCCCGATGGAGCGGCTCCGGGCGCCGCCCCGAGCCAGCCCGGACAGGCCGCCGCCGAGCGCAAGCTCACACCGCGCGAGCAGCGCGAAGCCGCCCGGATCGAGGGCGAAGAGAAGCGCAAGGCCGAGCTGGCCGCCCGTGACGCCGAGCGCACCCGGCTCGCAGCCGAGGCCCAGAAG